>SYGN01000315.1 GCA_005799525.1 Opitutaceae bacterium
ATGGCGATATGCAGATGATCTGCGAGGCGTATGCCCTCATGCAAGGCCTCCTCGGTATGAAGGCCGCCGAGATGGGCGAGATCTTCAGCGAATGGAATGCGGGCGCGCTTGACAGCTTCCTGATCGAAATCACCGCCGATATCCTCAAGCAGAAGGATCCGCTCACGAAAAAGAAAGCCCTCGTCGACATCGTCCTCGATACCGCCGGTCAAAAAGGCACCGGCAAATGGACCTCCACCAACGCCCTCGACTTGGGTGTCCCCGCCCCGACCATTGCCGAATCGGTCTTCGCCCGCTGCCTTTCTGCCATCAAGGAAGAGCGCGTCGCCGCCTCGAAGATTCTCAAAGGCCCCGGCAAGAAATACCGGGGCTCCAAGAAGGCGCTCATTGCTGCGATCCACGACGCCTTGTATTGCTCCAAGATTTGCTCCTATGCCCAAGGTTTTCAGCTCATGCGCACCGCGCAGAAGGAATACAACTGGACCCTCAATTTCGGCGAGATCGCCCAGATTTGGCGCGGGGGCTGTATCATCCGCGCCGCGTTTCTGCAGAAGATCACCGAGGCCTACGTTCGCAATCCGCAGCTCGCGAACCTCCTCCTTGATTTGTATTTCAACAAGACCGTGAAGAAGGCGCAGGAAAATTGGCGCAAGGTCGTCTCGCTTTCTGCCGAGTGTGGTGTGCCTGCGCCGACGTTCGCCTCCGCGCTGGCGTACTACGATAGCTACCGTTCCGCCCGCCTCCCGGCTAATTTGCTCCAGGCCCAGCGTGACTACTTCGGCGCGCATACCTACGAGCGCACCGACAAGCCTCGGGGCAAATTCTACCATATCGATTGGCCCGAAAAAGTTCGCCCACAAATTGAAATCTAAGGCGGAGCAAAGAGTGGTTTCGATTCGGCGCGGTCTTCGAACCGCGCCTTTTTATGCCCAGTGGGACGACGACCCCGAAGCGTGCTGCGGCTCGGGGATTAGCCGATCAGCCGTTGCGTTGCCAGTCGAGTTTTTGGCTGTCGATCCAGCGGTAGTGATCCGCGTAGTGGAGGCCGGCGGACGAATTTTCGTCGAGGATCACGGTGGCGCGCGGGTGGAGTTGCAACGCGGAGCCAGGGCAAATCGCGGCGAGCGGGCCTTCGACCATGTGTTCGACGGCGCGGACTTTGGCGGGGCCGAAGGCGAGCAGCAGGCAGCGTCGCGCGTCGAGAATGGTGCCGATGCCCATCGTGAGCGCGTGCTTCGGCATCGCGTCGAAGGAACCGAAGACGGCGCTATTATCGCGGAGTGTCTGTTCGGAGAGGATCTTGATCCACGTGCGCGAACGCAGCGAGCCGGTGGGTTCGTTGAAACCGATGTGGCCGTTGCGGCCCAGGCCGAGGAGCTGGATGTCGATCCCGCCGGCGTCGAGAATGCGTTGTTCGTAACCGCGGCACTCAGCGTGAAGATTGGCCGCCGTGCCGTCGGGCACGTGGGTGCGCTGTGGATCGATGTTGATGTGGCGGAAGAAATTTTCCCGCATGAAATACCGGTAGGACTGGACGTGCGTGCCGGCGAGGCCGATGTACTCGTCGAGGTTAAAGGTCGTCACGCGGCTGAAATCGAGCCCTTCGTCGCGGTGGAGACGGATGAGCTCTTGGTAGAGGAGGAGTGGGGTGCGGCCGGTGGCGAGGCCGAGGACGGCGTCCGGTTTTTCGCGGATGACGCGGGCGATGATCTTGGCACCGAGGATGCAGCCGATTTCGGCGCTGTCGCGGATGAGAATTTCCATGGAGGTGAAAGTAACTGAGACGTTACCGAGGCGGAGGTTTTTCGGGCAAATGAAACGTGGAGCAGACGACCGTGGTGGCAATGAAAGGGTGAGTGTTTTGAAGTTCACCTACCCTACCGGATTATGATGACGACGTTTGGTTGGTTCACGCGCCGCCTCGGGCTGGGTCAGGGGCGCCGGGGCGCTGAGGAAACTTTTTTCGGCGCGCAGCCGCAGTCGGAGCCGCAGTCGGGGTTCTGCTTCTTCGCAAAGGCGCGTCGCACGAGCCACGTCGCGGCGAGGGCGACGAGAGCGAGCGCAGAGAGCGTTTGAAATTCGGTGGTCATCGATAGCTCAGAAGCCGAGGGCGGTGCCGGCTTGGTAGACAACGAAGCTGAGAATCCACGCGGTGCCAGTCATGTAGGCGGTTTGGAAGAGCGGCCATTTCCAGCTGTTGGTTTCCCGCTTCACAATGGCGATCGTGCTCATGCATTGCATCGCGAAGACATAGAAGATCATCAGGGTGAAGCACACGAGCGGCGTGAAGAGCGGGCGTCCGTCGGGCCATTTGGCGGCTAGCATCGCCTGGCGGAGCGGAGCGGTGTCGTCGGTGGCTTCGGCGTTGAAGACGACGCCCATCGTGGAAACAAACACTTCGCGAGCGGCGAAAGAACTGATGAGCCCGATACCGATCTGCCAATCGAAGCCCAGCGGTTTGATCGCAGGCTCGAGGAGATGACCGGCCCGGCCCGCGAAACTCTGGGCGAGTTGCTGCTGGTCGGTCGTTCCATCTGGGGCTCTTGGATACGCGGAGAGGAACCAGAGGATAATGCTAATGCCGAGAATTAAGGTGCCGGCCCGGCGCAAGAAGAGCGCGCCGCGTTCGAGCATGTTGAGCGCCACGTCCTTCACGCGGGGCAGCCGATAGGGCGGCAGTTCCATGATCATCAGCGGTGGTGCGCCCTTGAGCAGGGTGCGCTTGAAGAGCCACGCGAAGCCAAAGGCACCGAGGGTGCCGAGGGCATACATAAAAATCATGATGGAGACCTTTGTGAGGAGGGGAACACGATCTCCGGGCACGAGCGCAGCGATCATGAGCAGGTAAACGGGTAGCCGCGCGGAGCAGCTCATGAGCGGGGCAACCAAGATCGTGACGAGACGATCTTTGGGATCCTCGATCGTACGTGTGGCCATGATACCGGGAATGGCGCAGGCGTGGGAACTGAGCAGCGGGATGAAGCTTTTGCCGTTGAGTCCGACCCGGTTCATGAGGCGATCCATAATGAATGCGGCGCGCGCCATGTAGCCCGTGCTTTCGAGAAGTCCGATAGAGAAAAACAGAATGAGAATCTGCGGAAGGAATTTGATGACGCCACCGACGCCACCGATCACACCCGTCGTAACAAGATCACGGAGATCACCGTCGGGCATGGCGTGTTTGACCCACGTGGCCAAGATGGCCGTTTGGTCGTCGATCCAATTCATGGGCGGCTCCGCCAGCGTGAAAATGCTGATGAAGAGCAGGGTCATCACTGCGCCCAGCACGGCCCAGCCCCACACCGAGTGGGTGACGACGGCATCGATTTTGTCGGAGGGTGTCGGGCCGGTTTCGCCGGTCTGAAGAATCACCTCGGCAGCGATCCGGCCGATCGCGTCGTAGCGGGAGTTGACGAGTGCGCCGGCCCAGTCAGTCCCCTCGTCTTCCCAGCGTTTTTGCCACGTGTGCAGAATCTCTGCGGTGCGGGCGTGGAGCGGGGTCGAACCGGCAACGCGCACGCTGTCATGGTCGGTGAGCAGCAGCAGTGCTTCGGCGCGGGCAATGAACGGGGCTTTGCAGTCGTGCGAGACGAGGGAGGCCTGGAGTTCGGTGACCGCCGGAGCGATCGCGGCAGGGACATCCCAAGCGTGCCGGGCCAGCGGGAGGTCTGGACGGCTCATGGCGACCTTGAGCTCGATGAGGCCTTTGCCGTTCACCGCTTCGCACGCGATGACGGGAATGCCGAGTGCCTGCTCGAGCCGCGAGATGCGGACAGTGAGGCCGGCGGCAGCGGCCAGATCCATCATGTTGACGACGAGAATGACGGGGCGACCCAGGTCGAGAATCTGGTGAACGAGATAGAGATTTCGTTCCAGATTCGTGGCATCGATGATACAAAGAATCCGGTCGGGTTGCGCGGTGTCGGCGCGGCGACCGAGGAGGACGTCGCGGGTCACGGCTTCATCGGGGGAACGCGCGGCGAGCGAATACGCGCCCGGCAGATCGATGACCGTGATGGGTTGGCCATGTTGCGAGTAGGCCGTGCCGATCTTTTTTTCCACGGTAACGCCGGGGTAGTTGCCCACCTTTTGTTTTAATCCGGTGAGAGCGTTAAAGAGCGTCGTCTTGCCGCAATTGGGATTGCCGACGAGTGCGTAGACCGGGGTGCGCGTCGACGACGGGTGGGCGAGCGTGGAAGAAATGTGCGACGGCAGAGCCATGAGGGCGGCGAGGTCGGGTTATTCGGCCGGTTCTACGAGCACGTAATCTGCGTCTGACTTGCGGAGGCTGAGGTGGTAGCCACGCAGTTTGATTTCGAGCGGATCGCCGAGGGGTGCGGTGCGAACGAGTGTCACGCGGGTGCCGACGAGCAGGCCCATTTCGCGCAAGCGAATGGAGGCCGGGTCGGCTTTGGGAAATTCACGGATGACGGCTGAGGCACCGACCGCGAGCTCCGAGAGCTTGATGGGAGCGGCCATGGCGGCGTTCAGCGCCGGCTGACTTGTTCGACTAAGATATTTTTCGCGGCACCGTGGCTGAGGGCGATGCGATTGCCGTTGACCGAGCAAAGGATCGTCACGGTGCCAGAAATTTTGGTCACGCAGGCGGATTCGCCAAAGCCCATCTCGCGGACCCGTTGGCAAAATTGCGCATCACCGGTGAGTTCGCAGACGCGTCCGACGATGCCTGCAGGAAGCTGGCAGAGGGGCAGACGAAGGCTGGGTGTGGGCTGACTCACGAAGGGGTGCGGGGTTGGCTGCTGAGACTCGGTTTCAATGGCGGTCTGAAAAAAAAGGTCCGGGCGCGAAAAACGCGAGCGGGCCGTGAAGAATTTTTTAGCGGCGGCGGCGCTTGACGGCGAGTTGGACGCCGCTGTAGCGCACCAGGCTCTGGAGATGTTCGTATTGCTGCGGATCGAAATCTTTGGCGGCTTTGAGTTCGGCTTCGGCGCGTTTGAGCGCGGCCTCGACGGCATGTTCGTCGATTTTTTCTTCGGTGATCGCGTGTTCGGCGAGCACTGAAACGCGATCACCTTCCACTTGCGCGAAGCCGCCGCTGACGGCGAGCAGGGTGGTCACACCGTTTTTCGTCACGCGGAGTTCGCCGTGTTCGATTTGGGTTAGCAGAGGAATGTGGCCGGAGAGAATGCCGATTTCGCCGGTGGTCGTCGGGATGACTACAGTGTCGATGGTGTCAGCATAGACCCGAGCCTCAGGCGTGACGATTTCGAGGGTGAGGGCCATGGCCGATTATTTTTTGGCGGCGGCGGCGATCACTTCGTCGATGCCACCTTTCATGTAGAAGTCGCCTTCGGCGATATGATCGACCTCGCCATCGAGGATCATTTTGAAGCCGCGGACGGTTTCTTTGACGGGGACGTATTTTCCGGGCGTGCCGGTGAACACTTCGGCCACCGCGAACGGCTGCGAGAGGAGGCGCTGGATTTTGCGCGCGCGGTAAACGGTTTGTTTGTCGTCCGCGGAAAGCTCGTCGAGACCGAGAATCGCGA
Organism: Opitutaceae bacterium; assembly: GCA_005799525.1. GTDB lineage: Bacteria > Verrucomicrobiota > Verrucomicrobiia > Opitutales > Opitutaceae > GAS368. The sequence goes on from SYGN01000315.1 coordinate 5,511, forward strand.
TGATGTCTTGCAGATCTTTGTAGCGTTGGAGGACGCGCTGCACTTCGCGGGCAACCTTGTAGTGCTCTTCGCCGACGATGTCAGCTTGCAGGGCCTTCGAGACGGACGCGAGCGGGTCGACGGCGGGATAGATCCCGAGCTCGGCGATGGAACGTTCCAACACGATGGTGGAGTCCAAGTGGGCGAAGGTGTTGGCGGGCGCCGGATCGGTGAGATCGTCGGCGGGTACGTAGA
>SYGN01000316.1 GCA_005799525.1 Opitutaceae bacterium
GGCCGGCGAGGCCGAAAATTTCGCCGGAGCGGACTTCGAGCGAGATGTCGCGCACGCCAGACGCGGCGCAGCCAACGCCGCGGAGCGCGAGGGCGACTTCGCCGGGGGCGGATTCGGCGGGCGGGTAAATTTGCGCGACCTCGCGACCGACCATGAGGCGGATGAGCGTGGCTTCGCTCATGTCCGCGACCGGGTGCGTGCCGACGCTTTCGCCGTCGCGGAGGACAGTGACGCGGTCGGCGAGGGCGAAGATCTCCTCGAGGCGGTGGGAAATGTAGATGACGCCGACGCCGTTTTTGCGGAGGTCGCGGACGAAGGCGAAGAGAAGATGCTGTTCCTTTTGGGTGAGCGAGGCGGTGGGCTCGTCCATCACGACGATGCGCGCGCCGGCGCCGAGGGCGCAGGCGATTTCCACGAGTTGCTGCTCGGGCATGGAGAGCGAGCCGACCTCGGTGTCGGGCGAAATCTCGGCGCCGACGCGGGCGAGGAGATCGGTGGCGCGGGTGCGGCGTTTGGACCAGCGGACGCGGCCGAGGGCACCGAGGGATTCGAGGCGGAGGGCGATGTTTTCCGCGACGGTGAGATCGGGGAAGAGCGCGGGCTGTTGATAAATGCAGGCGATGCCGAGGGCGTGGGCGGAGGCGGGCGTGAGTTCGGCAATGGGTTGGCCGGCGACGGTGATCTCGCCGCTGTCGGGCTGGTGGGCGCCGGTGATGACTTTGATGAGCGTGCTCTTGCCAGCGCCGTTTTCACCGAGGAGGGCGTGGACCTCGCCGGCGTGGAGTTCGAAGTCCACACCGCGGAGCGCGCGCACACCGGCGAATGATTTCGCGATGCGGCGGAGTGCGAGGAGCGGGGAGGCGGACATGCGGGGCGGGGAAAAGGGGCGATGGCGACGGAGGGGTTTCGCGCTGTCAAACGGGGGGCTCGGTTGACAGTCCGTCGGGCGGCGCATCGCGCAACGGGGCGAGGTCGGGATCGGTGCCGGCGAGCGCGCGAAACGAGGCGTCGAGGGCGATGGCGCGGTCCACGCGGCGGCGGGCCTCAGCGAGGTCGCCGCGCTGGCAGGCGTAGCAGCCGAGGTTGAAGTGAATGATGGGCTCGGCGGGATGTTTCGCCTCGGCGACGAGGAGGACTTCCTCGGCGGCGGCGAGGGAATCGGCGCGGCGCGTGGCGTAGGCGAGCGTAATCCACCACGCGGCTTCACCGGGGGCGCGGCGGGCGAGCTCGGCCGAGGCGTCGCGGAGGGCGGGCCAGTTTTGGCGTTCTTGAAAAATCGCGACGCGGAGCGCGAGGACATCGAGCGGATCGACGGTGGTCGCGGGCAGATGCTCCAACTCGGCGGCGGCCTCCGCGACCAAGCCGAGGCCGAGGTAGCCGCGGGCATGGGAGACGCGCCATTGGGATTTCATCGCGCGTGGAGTGAAACGGGCGCAGCGCGCGCGGTCAACGGGGAGGCGCGGGAGCTTTGGTCGGTGGAGTCGTGCGGGCGGGAGGAGGGAGTGGGACGTTCCAGATTTGCCAGGCGGCGTGGCGCTCGCGGGTGAGGGTGGGTTGCTCGGCGGCGAGGTCGCGGGATTCGCCGGGGTCGGTCGCGAGATTGTAGAGCTGCGGTTTCCAATCGGGAGCGAGTAGGAGGAGTTTCCAATCGCCGCGGCGGAGGGCGGCGGCGGATTTGATTTTCCAGTACAGGGTGTCGTGTGGGGCGCGATCGTTGGCGGGAGCGTGGGTGGCGGCGGCGAGCGAAGATTGGACGGTGGTGGTGGGGGCAGTGCGCAGGAAAGGGAGGAGGTCGACACCATCGACGATCGTGGTGACGGGGATCGTGACGCCGGCGGCGGCGCAAGCGGTGGGGAGGAGGTCATTGTAGCCGTTGAGTTGGGCGCGCCAGGTGGTGCGCTGGCCGAAGAAATCCAGGCGGCCCGAGTAGCCGAGCAGCGCATCCAGTTCGAGAATTTCGGGGCCGGAGAGCGTCGCGCCGTAGATCGGCCGATTCTGGGGGGAGAGACCGGTGACGATACGTTGCACGCGATTCTGGCTCTGCCAGCGAACGCCACCGCCGACGAAGACGCCGCGCAGCTTGCCGGCGCCAAACGTGTAGCGATTGAACATATTGGCCTTGTAGGGACGCTGCGATCGGTGAAGTCCTTCTTGTAGTCGATGCCGTTGAGGCGGACGAGATTGGTGGCCGAGAAGGTGCCGGCGAACCACGCGCGGTAGTCGGTGCCGGGCGTGATGTAGGTGCGGTAGTCGACGCGGTTGTTGGCGTTGCGGATATCGGGGTTGGCGATGGGGGCGTTGGTGCGCGAGTTGATGAGCACCTGGTTGCCCTGGAGCTGGGAGTTGGTGTTTTCGCTGCGCTCCCACATGGCGAGGATCTTGTGGTCGCCGAATTTTTTCAGGTTGAGGTTGTAGAGGGCGGAGGCGCGCAGGGCTTCGTTGTTGTCGGTGTTAATCGTGCGGAGCGGCGCGCCGTCGATGTAGTAGCGGCCGGCGAAGGGATTGAGTTTCACGCCACCGGCGGCGTCGGGAATGTAGAGATTCGGGTCAGCGGAGATCTGCGTATCGAGGCGGTACGCGGAGCCTGTGGCCTTTTTCTTTTGGTAGCTGAGGTCGAGGAAGAGATTTTTGCCGATGGGTTGCTCGATGCGCAGAAAGAGGCGCTCGACGTCGCTGGCGCTCGTGGTAGCGGGGTCGTAGCCGACGGAGTAGGGGGCGACGAGGTTAGACTGATAGGGGCCGTTGGCGGCGGCTTGGCTGGGCGAGGTCGGCAGCAGGGTTTGAAACGTGTCGCGATAGATCGCCGGCTGCCAGCCGGGCACGACGCCGACGAGGGTATTAAAGTGGGCGGCGGTTTCGTAGAAGCTGGTGCTCGTGTAGAGATTCAGGCCGCCGAAGACGCCGCCGACGGTGTTGGCGTAGGTGTCACCGGAATTGGTGACGATGAAGTGGCGGTTGCCGGCGATGCGTTCGAGGCCGCGGGCGGCGAGGTTGGCGTTGAGGGCGGCGGTGCCGCGGTTGTCGACGAGGCGCTGGGAGTCGGGGGCGTTTCTCAGAAGGAGACGTTGTCGCCCATATTCTGCGGGACGGACCACATGCCGGAGAGGTTGGCCTTTTCGAAGGAGCCGACGATTTGGGTGCCGGTTTTTTTTAAGGGCACGACGCGGAGGGAGCCGGTGAGGCGGTTGTCGTCGCGGTTGTCCCATTCGCGCCAGCTATCTTTGCGCGCATGCATGCCCAGTAGGCGGAACGCGACGCGCTGGGGCACGAGGACAAAATTCGTGTCGACGGATGCGCGGTAGTCCGCCCACCGGCCGGCTTGGGCGGAGAACTTGTAGTGATTTTTGCGGAGCTCGGCCTGGAGTGTCGAGGTGTTGATCGAGCCGGCGGAATTCGCGACGCCGAAGAGGACGCTATTTGGGCCCGAGGCGAAATCGAAGCGACCGGTATTGCAGGCATCGACGGGCATGCGCGAGCGGAAGAAATCCGTGAGGCTCGAGCCGGACAGGCCGCGGTTGTTGATACGGGTGTTCTGCGGGCCGGCATCGACGTAGAACATGGTGGGGTCAGGCCGGTTTTGGTCGTAGTCGACGTTCGAGTTGACGCCGTATTCGAGCACCTCGGCGAGTGTGCTGGCACCGAGATCTCTGAGAAACTCCTCGGTGAAGACGGAGACGGTCGCGGCGGAATCCATCAGGCGGATCTTGAACCGGTTGGCGGCGAGTGAATCGCCCGCAGCATAACCGACATCGCCGGCGGAAGTGACGGAGAATGGGCTGAGGACGATGGCGTCGGTCGTCGGCGCGGGCGTGGCGGCGGCCGGGGTGGTTTGCGTCTGGGCGGAGGCGATGGCGCAAGCTAGGAGCCCAAGGATCAATGCACGCACGGAGGGAGCGTGGCGGCGGGTAAACGCGGCCGGACGTCACACGGCATGAGGACGGTACGCGCGAGAAGCAGGGTATTTCATATCGAAGCGGGTTGGGGTAGACAAAAACAGGGCGAAGGACCGGAGGACACAGCGGCAAAGTCAAGGACGGGCACCCCCACTTCCGTCCACACAGAAACGGAACGTCAACACGCAGCCTCGCGGATAAACCGGTGCAGTCGCTGAGCGTTTCCGGGCTGAATTGCCCGCTTGGTGATCGTGCTTTTGAAGATTTTGTAAAACCGTCTTGCGCGATTGAGAAGTGAAGCCAACTCTGGTGCGGATTTTAATTCACGCCGCACTCATCCCACATGGTCACATCCAACAGCGAACTCGCTTACAATGGCAAAATTGAGGGGGAGGTCATTGTTTCGCGGGCCGATGCGGTGATTAACTGGATTCGCACCAATTCCGTGTGGCCGATGCCAATGGGTCTGGCCTGCTGCGCCATTGAACTCATGGCGGTGGGTAACGGTCGGTTCGACATCGCGCGTTTCGGCGCGGAAGTGATGCGGTTTTCGCCTCGTCAAGCCGACTGCATGATCGTCGCGGGTACGGTGACCTATAAAATGGCTCCGGTCGTGCGCCGCATTTACGATCAGATGACCTCGCCTAAGTGGGTCATTGCGATGGGTGCCTGTGCCAGCTCGGGCGGGATGTATCGCAGCTATGCTACTTTACAGGGTGTTGATCGGATCATTCCGGTGGACGTCTATGTGAGCGGGTGCCCTCCACGTCCGGAGGCGTTGCTCGACGCTCTCATTAAATTGCAGGCTAAGATTAAGGCCGAGCGGTCGGCCAGCGAACTCTTCACGGCCTCCACCTGAGTGGGCGTCGCGATTATCATCCCTGCTCACGATGTCTGCCTCCGTTGACGCCATCACCTATATCAAGAGCACGTTCCCCTCGGTTACTGATCGGTTAAGTAGCGATTGGCCGGCGGTCAACGTGCCGACCGGCGAGCTGATCTCGGTGCTTAAGTCGCTGCGCGACGAGCAAGCGTTTGATTTGTTGTCGGACGTGACGGCGATCGACTGGGCCGAGGGCGCTTCCCCGCGGTTCACGGTGGTTTACCACCTTTATTCTACGACGTCGCACGCGGCGATTCGCGTCGCCACGCCTTGCACGGGTGATGATGCAGCTCCGACGGTTCCGAGCGTGGTGCCGCTCTGGCCCGGTGCCAACTGGCACGAGCGCGAGGCCTACGACATGTTTGGGATCACGTTCGAGGGGCATCCTGATCTCCGGCGAATTTTGATGTGGGACGGCTATCCTTACCATCCATTGCGCAAAGAATTTCCGCTCGCCGGTATCGAGACGGTGCTGCCGGATAGCGCGGTCGCCGAGGAAACCAAGGCCAAGGTGATCGCCGCGCCGATGATGGGTGGCCCATTCGTTGCCTCCGCCGGAGAGATGAATCTCACCGACGCCGAGCCGCGCGCCAAAGACGAAAGCTGGAGCGAGCGTAGCGCGAAACCCGGAGCTTGATTTAACGACGCCATGGCCACTGATTTTGCTTTTCCAGACAGCTCGGCGAAAGCCGCCGGCGCCGAGCAGGAATTCGCGCCCGAGAAAATGTCCCTTTCGATGGGCCCGTCGCACCCGGCCACCCACGGGGTGTTGCGCCTGCAGATGGAGCTCGATGGCGAGGTGCTGACGAAGTGCGACCCGGTCGTCGGCTACCTGCACCGCGGCGACGAAAAGATCGCCGAAAACATGACTTACAACCAGTTCGTGCCCTACACGGACCGGTTGGACTATCTCGCGCCGCTCGCCAACAACATGGCCTACGCCATCGCGGTCGAACGGCTCGTGAAATTGGAAGTGCCCGCGCGTTGCCAGGCGATCCGCGTGCTCACGGCGGAAATGGCGCGGGTCTCGGCGCATTTGATGGGCCTCGGTGCGTTCGGCCTTGATGTCGGTGCGTGGAGTGTGCTCGTGCACTCGCTGAATCAGCGCGAACATCTCTACAAACTCTTCGAAGAACTCACCGGTGCGCGTTTCACGACGAGCTACACTCGCATCGGCGGAGTGAGCCGCGATATTCCGGACGGCTGGCTGAGTCGCGTGATTGCGTTCTGCGACCAATTCGAGCCCGCGCTCGAGGAAACGCTTTCGCTCCTGACGCGGAATAAGATTTTCCAGGACCGCACCGTGGGTGTGGGCATCATCTCGAAAGCGGACGCTCTGGGCTACGGTCTCACTGGCCCAAATCTCCGCGCCTCGGGCGTCTCACTCGATCTGCGCAAGGACAAGCCCTACTCGGGCTACGAGCAGTATGAGTTCGACGTGCCGGTCGGCTCGAAAGGCGACTGCTACGACCGCTATCTCTGCCGAGGCGAAGAAATGCGCCAAGCCGTACGCATCATCCGTCAGGTCGCCGCGAAGTTCCCCAGCGGCGACTGGTATGCGAAGGACGCCCGCAAGATTTTCGCACCGCCCAAGGACAAAATCCTCACCTCGATGGAGGAGTTGATCCAGAATTTCATGATCGTCACCGAGGGTCCGCAGATCCCGGCCGGCGAAGCCTATTTCGAGGCGGAAAATCCCAAGGGTGCGCTCGGTTTCTTCATCGTGAGCAAAGGCGGCGGCGTGCCGTGGCGCATGAAGATCCGCTCTCCCTCATTCTGTAATTTGTCCATTTTGTCCAAGGTTTGCGTCGGCACGATGATGTCCGATGTCGTCACGCTGCTCGGCTCGCTCGACTTCGTGATGGGCGAATGCGACCGCTAAGTTTTCCGCGAATCCAGCTCGATGAATCTCCAGCCCGCCACTCTCCAAAGTATCGACGAGGTAATCACGCATTACCCGGTGAAGCGCAGCGCCACGCTCCCGTTGCTACACCTCATCCAAGAAGATGTCGGCTATTTGCCGCCAGAAACCTGCGAGTGGGTCGCGGCAAAATTGGAGCTCCAGCCGATCAATGTGCTGGAAGTGATCACGTTTTACCCGATGTTCCGGCAGAAGCCCATCGGCCGCCGTCACGTCAAAGTCTGCCGCACGCTCTCTTGCGCGCTCGTGGGTGGCTACAAGACCTGCGCGCAGTTCGAGAAGGAATTCAATACCCACCGCGGCGAAGTCTCGCCCGACGGTGAGGTGACGATTGATTTCGTCGAGTGTCTCGCCAGCTGCGGCACCGCGCCCGTGGTCCTCATCGACGACGACCTCCACGAAAAGGTCGACTGCGCGAAAGCGAAACAGCTGAGCGATCAGATCAAAGCCGAGGCGAAGAAACGCTAACCATCATGGCCGCTCCTGCTCAACGCCGCATTATCTTCCAGCACATCGACGAGCCCGGTTACTCGAACGATCTCGCCTGCTATGTCCGCAATGGCGGCTACGAAGTCCTCAAGAAATCCGTCACCCGTCCGCCCGCCGAGTTAATCGACGAAGTGAAAAAATCCGGTCTCCGTGGTCGCGGCGGCGCCGGTTTTCCGTGCGGTGTAAAGTGGGGTCTCGTCGACCGCAAGAGTGGCAAACCCATTTATCTGATTGTCAACGCAGACGAATCCGAGCCGGGCACATTCAAGGATCGTTACATTATGCATCAGGACCCGCATCAGTTGATCGAGGGCACGATGATCTCGTGTTTCGCGAACAATGTGAAGCAGGCTTACATCTACATCCGGGGCGAGATGCCCCGTGGGGCACGCATCCTCGAGCAAGCCATTGCCGAGGCCCGGGCTGCCGGCTTCGTCGGGAAAAATATCTGCGGCACCACCTATTCGTGCGACATTTTCGTTCATCGCGGCGCCGGTGCTTACATCTGCGGCGAGGAGACCGGTCTCATCGAGTCGCTCGAAGGCAAACGCGCCAATCCGCGCATCAAGCCCCCGTATTTCCCCGCCGTCCTCGGTCTCTACCAATGCCCGACGATCGTGAACAACGTCGAGACGCTGTGCCATGTGAAGTATATCGTGGAGCACGGCGGTGACGCTTACACGAAGATCGGCACGCCCAATAACACCGGCACGCGCATCTTCTGCGTCAGCGGCCACGTGCAACGCCCCGGTTACTACGAGTTCGAAGTCGGCAAGATTACTATGGGCCAGCTCATCAATGATGTCTGTGGCGGACCGCTCCCGGGGCGCACGTTTAAGGCCGTCATTCCGGGTGGTTCCTCTGCGAAGATTCTCCGCTTCGGCGAACGTTTTAAAGGCAAACGCAAGGTGGGTGCTGAGATGGTCGACTACGATTGGGGCGTCGAAGATGTGCCGATGGATTTCGATTCCCTCGGCATGATTGGTACGATGGGCGGCTCCGGCGGCGTCATCGTAATGGACGATACCGTCAACATGGTCGAAGCCCTCGCGAACATTAACGCGTTTTACTCCCACGAGAGCTGCGGCCAGTGCAC
>SYGN01000317.1 GCA_005799525.1 Opitutaceae bacterium
CGGGCAACGGATAAGTGCCCTCCATCTCGATCGGATTCTGCGTGGCGAGCACGAAGAACGGCTCCGCGAGCACGTGGCGCACGCCCGCCGCCGTCACTTGGTGCTCCTGCATCGCCTCAAGGAGCGCCGCCTGGGTCTTAGGCGGCGTGCGGTTGATCTCATCCGCGAGAATCATATTTCCAAATACGGGGCCGCGCACGAACGTGAGCTTTCGTCCGCCTTCACCGTCCTGCAAAATCTCCGTGCCCTTGATGTCGGCCGGCATGAGGTCTGGCGTGAACTGGATGCGGCGAAATTCGAGGTGAAACACCTGGGCAATGGACTTCACGAGGAGCGTCTTCGCGAGGCCCGGCGCACCCGTAATCAGGCAGTGTCCGCCGGCGAGAAGCGCGAGCATGATCTGCTCGATGACCTCGCGTTGGCCGACGATCACCTTGGCCAATTCCGCTTCGATGCGAGCGCGACCGGCGAGCAGTTTCTCGGCGGTGTCACGCTCGGCCGCAAAGGCGGCGGCAGCAGCGTCGCGCTCGGCCACGAAAGCGTCGGCGGCAGTAGAAATGAGGGGAAGGACGGGAGGTAAATCGTTACTCATATCAATGGGTCATCAGGTAAAAAATAATATTTACGCCGAGAGGATAGGAAATCTTCTCGGAAAAAGTGCGAAAGTAACTGTCGTCCTCGCCCTCGCGCTCCCAGCCATCGGGGACGTCGCTGTTGTGGATCACCAAAACCATAATGCGCCCCTTGTCGTCGAGCATCGCACGCACCGTCATCGGCTCGGAACCCGGTCCGCGGTCGACGCGCTGAAGCCGGGGCGAGTTGGGATTGGTCCAATCGTGACTCTTGTTCCAAAACTGCATCGTCGGCACCTGCAGGTGTTGCAACGGGCCCTTGAGTTTGAAGATGCAGTTGAAAATCGGATGTTCCATCGTCAGGTCCGTCCACTCGCGATCTGGAAAGACACGTTTCATTTCGCCCGCGAAGCCGCTCCATTCGCGCTGACTCCAAAAATCGCTGACGAACAGGGCACCGCCGTTGCTGAGGTAATTCCGCAGCGCAACGAGCTCCAGGGGGTTCAGGTTGATGTAGCCCGGGTGCTCCATCATGATCAGGGGAAACGTCGGCAGATCCGGATCACTCAGCCGGAGGACCCGCCCGTCGGGGTCGGTGCGCATCGAAGTGATTTGCTGGAGCCGATACGATAAATTTAGGTCAGCGTCCGGAAAATCCACCCACCAATTGAGATGGCTCCCCCGCCCCCAGCCGCGCTCGTCCGGCCCGCGCTTGCCATCCGACTTGAAGAGGATGCGGGCAAACGTGAACACATCTTTCTCGAACCCGGGCGGATTCGTCCACTCCGGCGTGCCGGTGCTGTGCGAGGCAACTTCGCGGGCGGTTCGGACGGTGGCCTCATCGATCAAAATATTACCTTCGCCCCGCACCAGACTGCCCCCTTCGTCGCGCATTACAAAATTCGGCATCGGCCCCGCAAAGGGATCGGGCTCGGGCGGGCCACCGCGGCCGGGGATCATCCGCTGAATTTGCGCAAACGTCACGCCCACGCCAAGCGCGAGGATCGCGACCACGGGGAGGAATTTTATACGACGCGCGTCCATGTCAGTGCGTCATTGCGTAAAAGATAATGTTAATGCCAAGCGGGTAGGCGATTTTTTCGGAAAAATTCTTAAAGTAATAGGTGTTCTCACCTTCGCGCTCCCAGCCGTCGCCGTTGTCGGTGTTGTGCGTAGCAATCACCATCATCCGCCCCTTGTCGTCAGTAATGACGCGGTGATGGACTTCCCGCGCATCATCGCGCTCCCAGGTGACGCCGTCAAACTCGCTGTAGGTGCCGGTGCGGATATTCGGCACTTGGCCTTTGGATTTAATCTCAAACACACAATGATACAACGCGTGATCGAGCGAAAGCTCAGTAAAACCGCGGTCGGGAAACACGCGTTTCATAACTTCGGCCATGTTAGCCCATTCCCGTTCGCCCCAAAAATCGTCAAACATGAGGAAGCCTCCGTTGAGCAGATATTTCCTCAATGCCTCGATCTCGGGATCCGTGAGTTCGAGGCTGCCCGGTTCGACCATGTAGATAAACGGATAATCGGAGAGGTCTTTGTCCGTGAGCCACAGATAACGCGCATCCGGATCGACCTTCAGTGAGGTCATTTGCTGCAGCCGGTAGGAAAAATTTAGTTCAGCATCGGGCGTGTCCGTCGCCCATCCGCCCCGACCCCAGCCGCCCGAGGAACGCCGCACGCGCACAAAGGTAAACACGTCCTTTTCATGTCCCGGCGTATTAGTCCATCCGGGCGTGCCCGAGGAGTGCGACTCTACTTCCCGCGCCGTGCGCGCGCTATCCGGCACCCGACTCTCTCCCCCGCTCCATCCGCCGCCCCACCCGCCCCGGCTCCGGCCGCCGCCAGAGCCTCGCTGCGCCACCACCATGCCCGCGAGCACCAGAAACAACGAGAGCAGCGGGATTAGCCGTTTCATTTGGCCTCCTCGCGGCTGAGTTGCTGCAACATCGTGAGCGCCTCGCGGAACCGCGGTGCCTCTTCCAGCGCGAGCAACGTCTGCGCGCGCGCTTCGGCCGTCTCGCCATTCTTCCGCAACAACTGCGCAAGTTGAAAATGCCCTCCGGCGGGATCGGCCGCGCCAAGTCGCAGCAACGTGCGCCACGCGGCGATCGCACCTGGGGTATCGCCAGACTCCGCACTCGCTTGCGCGAGCGAGCGCCATGGCGGAGCCACGAGCGGATTGACCGCAAGGTAGCGCTCGGCGTTACGCTTCACGGCCGGCCAATCTTTGGCCTCGATCGCCAACTCCGTGAGGCGCTGATAGGCATCCGTGGCTTCATCATCGATCGCCGTCCATGCGGTCAACACCTCTCGTTCGGCATTTTTGTCGCCCGTTTCTTTCAAGAGTGCGGCCAAATGGATGTAAGCACTGTCCGCGCCCTTCGCCGTAGGAAACAAACTCACCAGACGCTCGAGCAAGGACCGGGCCTCGGCCCAATTTTTCTTACCCGTCAGCTCGCGCACCCGCTTCATCATCAGCCAAGAATTATCGGGATGGGTGGACTCCCACGCGGCGACCTCGATCGCATTCGCGGTCGGCAGCATCAGCTCGGGCGGTGGCTTTTCGAAATTCAATTTTGGTGCCATTTGTTCGGCGCTCTCCTTGGCATAGGCGGCAAACTCTTTTTCTAACGCGTCCAGCGGCGCCACGTTTTTCGCCAGAGCCGAGTTGATTTCGGTGCCGCCGCGGAGGTCGCGCAACACCCCACGCAGTTTGTCGATGCCATGGTGAAGAATGATGAACTCAACCACGAGCGACGACTGGAGGTAGGCGAATTGCAAGTGCCGCGGCGACTTCGGAGCGAGAAAGGAGGCGCTCAAACCCGCGATCTGCGCCATATCGCCGTCCAAAATCATCTTTCGGTATTCCACATTGATCCGCATGCCCCAGGCTCGGCTCGCTTGCCGTTCCTCATAGACCGAGATGCCTTCGCTCAACCAGCGCGGCATTTTGTTCTTGGTCATTTGCAGCGTCACGACGTGACAAAATTCATGCCACAACACCGCCTCCCAATTCGTCGCCCGGCCACCAAGGGCTGCCGGACTGTTGGCGGTAACCACCCGGCCAAAGCACACGCCCAAAAATCCCGTAACATCCGGCATGCCGAAGGTCCGCACCGCGAAATCCTTGGGGTCGGCGAAAATTTCCACAAAGGTAGGGTTCGCGAGCTCGACTTCATATTTTGCCGTGAGCGTCCGCTTCGCCTTGGTCAGCAACTCAAGGACCCGCGGACCGTAAATCGCTGCCTCATCCTTCGTCATGCGAATCACAAAATCGTTCGAAGCCAGTGTCTCATATTTGGCCATCGTATCCTGTAACGTCACGAGGTTGAACGCCTCGACATCGTAGTCGTCCCGTTCATGCACCGCGCGCGCCAGCGCCCAGCCTTCGGTCTCCTCTCCCATGCGGAGCAAATCATTCGCGAGCTGCGCCGTAGCGGGAAGATAGCTGGGGTCAGCCTCCCGCGCCCGACGCTGATAAGTGGCCCCTTCCGAGAAGCGATACTTGGCGGAGAGTTTCTTGCCGATGAGGTAATCGACGCGGGGATTCTTCGGCCAAAACCGCAGCGCCGTCGCCCGGGCCGTGGCCTCGGCCGTGATGTCGTTGCGCAGATGCGCCACCACTGCCCGATAGGCCCACGCATCTGATTGGACAGGATTCGTGGCGACGACTTCCGCGATAAACTTCTCCGCCCCCTCGTAATCCTCGGCATCAATGCGGCGGTCGGCCAACTCGAGCAGGCTCGGGATGTGCTTGGGATTGATCTTCAACGCCGCATTCAACGCAGCGGCCGAGACCTCGCGATCGCCGCCCTCGTAGGCGCGAGCGCGGCCGGAATGGAGATCGGGGTCGTCGGGCAAAACTTTCAGACCGGCTTCAAACGCTTTCGCCGCGAGCGGAAAATCGTGTTTCTCCAACGCCAGCTCGCCCCGCGCGAGATAAACATCGCGCAACTTCGGATCGGCCTTCTCCGCGACCGAGAAGACACGTTCCAGCACGTCCTTCGGGTCAGCGCCCAACAGCAACGCTGCACGTCCAAACACCACCAAGTCCGCCGGCTGACGATAGGTCCAAGACCGTCCAGCGACTAAACGTGTGATCTCCTCGCCGCGCTTCGCGGCCTCGGCGGGCCGGCCGTTCGCAAAGGCGACTTCACGCGAAAGCCAACGCAAGCGAATGTTGGAGGGATCGCTACCGAGCGCGACCGCCATCGTGGTGTCCGCCTCGGCATACCGTCCCGTCGTGAGCAACACTTCGACCCTCAGGAGTTGCCAATCGACATTGCCCGGGGAGGAACGCAACCCACCCTCGGTTTCCGCCAGAGCCACCGGATAGTTACCCGCCAAAAATTCCCGCCGGACGTCCGCCAGCTCCGCGGCATCCACGCCGAACGAGGCAACGAGCAACGTGACGACAGCGATGCCCCACAACCGGAGTCGGACCTGCGCAACGCGTGAAGGCGAAAAATCGCTCATGCAAGGAGCGTGGGGGGTAAGTAAATCTTGGCAAGGCACTGACACGTTTCGTTCAAGACGCACCGAACCGGAAAGAGTCGTAGGAATCCAGTGATTTTTTCCGACGTCCGACAAAAGGCCGAACTCGGGGGACGAGACGGCCCCTGACTGCAACGTCCCACCGCGCGGTTCGTAGGAGCGAGCCCGCGCCCCGCCGTCGCCGGAAACCAAGGCACCGAACGCACCGCCCGCCAAGACCGTGACCACGCGCTGCCTCTTCGGGCGGCCCTCTTCAGAGTGTCCGAGTAAAATCTCTCCGATCGAGGTGAGCCCGAAAACCACCGCGAGTTCGAACCAACGGGTTGTGTCCTGTGTATATTTTAGTGGCTCCTCGCCGCCTCACCGCCGCATTCAGGCGGCACCCCTTCCCTCGGCCGGCGTTCCCGTTGACACGAGCCGCCGCTGCCGTCGCGACGCCCACAAACCGTGGTTCGGTGCGAAGACCAGCGCGGTCAAAAAGACTGCCGCCTGCAAGAGCACGATACACGCCCCCGTTGACGCATTGATAAAGAAGCTCAGATAAACGCCAAAAAAGCTGGAGCCCATCGCACTGGCGGCAGCGATGAGGAGCATCGAGTTAAATCGGTCCGTCAGCAGATAAGCGATGCACCCGGGCGTCACCAACATTGCGATCACCAGAATAATACCCACCGCCTTCAGCGAGACCACGATGGTCACGGCCAGAAACGACAGGAGCAAATAGTGGAGGAACGCCGTGCTCAACCCGATGGTCCGCGCGTGCCCGGAATCAAAACAATAGAGCAACAGGTCGCGCCGCAGCACGAGGATCACCCCGAGCGTAAGCCCGGCTACGATCAAGGTGTCGCGCAGATCGCCGGGAGCCAGCCCGAGGATATTTCCAAACAGAATGTGGTCCAGATGCAGGTCGCTCCTCACCTTCGTAAAAATCACGAGGCCAAACGCAAATAAACCAGTGAACACCACCCCCATCACCGTATCTTCCTTCACGCGGCTGTTCGCTTTGATGTAGCCGGTGGCCACCGCGCAAAATAGGCCCGAGGCAAACGCTCCCACGGCCAGCGGCAGACCGATCGCGTAGGCGATTACGATCCCAGGCAGCACCGCGTGCGAGATGGCATCGCCCATCAGCGACCATCCTTTGAGCACCAAATAACACGAGAGCACCGAACACACTGCGCCGACCGCGATGCCGACGATCATCGCATCGACCATGAACGGGAATTGAAACGGCTCGAGCAGCGTGGTGATCATGACGGGGCCTCCGTCGCTCCGGCACCCAATGCCGCCGCGCGCCGCCGCGCGCGTTGCCCGATCAGCCCGTGTTTCGGCGCGAAAACCAGGGCGGCGACGAACAACGCACTCTGCAAGGTCACGATGCAACCTCCCGTCGAGCCGTCGAAAAAGTAGCTCGCATACGCGCCCACCATCGAGGTTCCCACCCCCATCGACGTCGCGATCCCGATCATCCTTCCAAAACGATCCGTCAACAAATACGCCGTTGCACCCGGCGTGACGAGCATCGCCACCACCAAACACGCACCCACCGTCTGCAACGCCGCGACCGCCGTCGCCGAGAGCAGCGTCAAGAGAGTGAAATGCAGCACCGTCCTGTTGAGTCCCAATGCGCGCGCTTGGTTCGGATCAAAACAAAACAGCAGGAGGTCGCGCCACTTGAACCCCAGCACCACGAGCGTGACCCCCGAGATGATGAGCACCTGCACAATATCCGGATTCGAGATTCCCAGAATGTTACCAAACACGATCGAGCGCAGGTCCACCTGACTCGGGTAGAGCGAGATCAACAGCAGCCCGAGTGCGAAAAACGCCGTGAACACCACTCCGATCACCGCGTCCTCCCGCAGCCGAGTTTTCGTTTTCACGAACCCCATGCCCACCGCAGCCAACAGCCCCGTCACAAACGCCCCCGCCGCGAACGGCCAGCCCGCGTAATAGGCCACCGCGACCCCCGGAACCACCGAGTGGGACAGCGCGTCGCCCATCAGCGACCAGCCTTTCAGTGTGATGAAACACGACAGAAACGCGCACACGCCTCCAATCACGGCGCTCACGAAAATCGCCTTCAGCATGTATTCGTACTCCAGCGGCGTGAGCAGCGTCTCGATCATGCTGCATCTCCTTGGAGCAGGGACCGACCTCCTTGTAGCCCTGCTCGTGCGACGAGGGACCGACACAGCGGGCGTCCAACGCCCACGCTTACTTTCACTTTCATTTTCACTTTCATCATCAGTCGTCCCCCTCGCTCTCGGTGCGCTTCTTCAAAATCTCGGCGTGTTCGGCCCGTTTACTGTATTCGACGTGCCCACCTTTGCCGAAAACCAACGGGCGCTCGTCGTCGGTCAGCAGCGTCACCGCCCGCCCGTCGTGGTTCTGCACCGTCGATTCATCGAACCGGAAGTGTCGCAACACCCCGCCAAACGTCCGCTGCAAATTCTCCTCGGTAAACACTTCCGCGATCGGCCCCGCCGCGAGCACCGTGCGGTTGATCAGCACCACGTGGTCGCAAAACTCCGGGACCGATCCGAGGTTGTGCGTCGAGACAAGGATGATGTGACCCGCTGCCCGCAATTCCCGCAGCAACGCAATGATCGCCGTCTCGGTGTTCACATCCACGCCGGTAAACGGTTCGTCCAACAAAATCACGCGCCCGCGCTGGGCCAACGCCCGCGCCAGAAAAACCCGTTTCCGCTGCCCGCCCGACAATTCGCCGATCTGCCGCTCGCGAAAGTCCAGCATGCCGACCCGCGCGAGACTCTCCTCCGCGATGCGCCGATCCTCTTCGCGCGGTGTCCGCATAAAATTCATGTAGCCGTAACGCCCCATCAAGACCACGTCCCACACGCTCACCGGAAAACTCCAGTCGACCTCCTCGGACTGCGGCACGTAGGCC
>SYGN01000318.1 GCA_005799525.1 Opitutaceae bacterium
CCGCTGTCGAATTTGGACGCGAAGCTGCGGCTGGAAATGCGCGCGGAAATCAGGCGGGTGTGCAAGGAGTTCGCGTTGACCACGGTGTATGTGACCCACGACCAGAAGGAGGCGCTGTCGGTCTCGGATCGCATGGCGATTCTCGACGGCGGGCGCATCCGACAAGTGGGTACGGCGCGGGAGGTTTACCGTCGGCCGGCGTGCAAGCTGGTTGCGAACTTTATCGGGGAGACAGATTTTCTTGAGGGGAGAGTCGTGAGCGCGGAGCGAGGCGGTGCCGTGGTGGAGACGGCGTTGGGGCGATTTGACGGCGTGCTGGGGGACTTGACGCGGGTACCGACGGCGGGTGCGAGGGTCACGCTGTCGGTGCGACCGGAGTGTTGGACGCTGAGTCGCGAGACTCCGGAGCGCAACGGTGTGAAAGGTCGGATCGGTGCGTGCGTTTACCTTGGGGAAACAGCGCAATATGATTTTTTGGCGGCGGGTGGCGGGCAGACGTTGAAAATTTTTGAACTGAATCCGCGGTTCACCGAGCAGGCGGACCGCGGCGAGTGGTTCGCGAGTGCGGCACCCGAGGATGTGGTCGTGCTGACGGAGTGAGGAGGCCCGATGTTAAAGCAGGTCTGCATCCTCGCGGCGTTGGTGGCGACGGTCGCTTTGCCGTTTGCATTGCGGCCGGAGCGACGAGTGCTCGGCATAGCGGACGACTCGGTGGTCATCATTACTCCGCACAACGAGGCCACTCGTCAGGAGTTCGGACGGGGATTTCAGGCGTGGTATCGGGCACGGACGGGGCGTAGCGTCACGGTGGATTGGCGAGTGGTGGGCGGGACGAGTGAGATCACGCGAGTCATCGAAGGTGCCTACAGCGCGGCGTTTGAGCGGCACTGGACCTCCAAGGCAGGGAGGACGTGGAGCGCGGAGATTCAGGCTGGCTTTGTGAATCCGAAGCTTCCGGTCGACGCGACCGAGGCGGTGCGAGCAGCACGGGCGGAATTTCTGGCTTCTGCGGTGAGTGGTGGCATCGACGTTTTTTTCGGAGGAGGCAGCTACGATTTTGTGCGGCAGGCGCAGGCGGGAAGGATTGTGCCCGCCCGTGTGAGGACGACGCATCCCGAGTGGTTTTCCGATGCGGTGATACCGCGGACCTTTGCCGGCGAGCAGTATTGGGATGACGAAGGGTGTTGGGTCGGAACCGTGCTGAGCAGTTACGGGATTCTCTACAACGTCGATGCGCTGGGGCGGTTGGGTCTGAAGCCACCGGAGACGTGGCAGGAACTCGGCGATCTGCGTTACAGGGGTGAGTTGGCGCTATGCGATCCGACGAAGAGCAGTTCGATGGCGAAGGCGTTTGAGAACATCGTGCAGCAAGAGATTTGGCGGACCACCGGTGGAGCGAGTGAAGAGGAGAAGCGGCACGCGATTCGGAGGGGTTGGGCGGCGGGTTTGAATACGGTGCAGCGGCTCGCGGCTAATGCGCGTTATTTTACGGACTCGTCGCAGAAGCCGCCGATCGATGTGGCGCAGGGCGACTGTGCGGCGGGCATCTGCATCGATTTCTACGGTCGCGCTCAGGCGGAAGCGGTCGCGGTCCGGGGCGTCGCGCGGCTGGGCTTCGTGACTCCGCGAGGCGGCACGGTGAATTCGGTCGATCCTATCGCGCTCTTGCGCGGCGCGCAGCACCGCGAGGTGGCGGAGTTGTTCATCGAATACACGCTGACGCCCGCTGCGCAAAAACTCTGGAATTTTAAGCCGGGCACGCCGGGTGGGCCGACGCAGTTTGCGCTGCGGCGGTTGCCGGTGCGTCGCGATTTCTACGAACACGTGGAGTGGAAACCGCTGCGCAGCGATCCGGAAGCGGCGCCGTTTTCCGATCCTGCCCCGCTCGTGTATCGGCCGGAGTGGACGGCGCACTTGATTCGAGAATTGGCGTTGGTGGTGCGGGTGATGTGCCTCGATAGCCATGCGGAACTGAAGGCGGCGATGGGGACGATCCACGAACTGGGACCACAGGAGCGGCCACGAGGCGATGCGGCGATGGCGAAGCTTTTGGATGTGGACGCGGTCGACTACGAACAAGTCAACGGACGGATTCGCCAGACGCTCAATGCGAAGAACAAGGTTGATGAAGTGCGTCTCGCGACCGAGTTGGGCGAGCGGTTTCGGCGGCAGTATCGCGAAGCCGCCGCGATCGCGCGCGGGGAAAAATAATCAGGGCGCGACGGGCGCGCTTGGGTAAACGGTGGGATCACGTTTCTCCATGGGGGGTCGGGTGACGTTGGACAGGCTGCGGTCGCGGTGCGGTGCGTGCACGAAGAAGACGCAGAGGCAGTCGCAGGGCTCGGAGGTTGGCGTGGATCGCCGTGACGTCGCGGAGCGCGGGGTGGTTGGAAAGTGAAGTCGCCCACGTGGTGGAATTCGTGCGACACGAGGAAGGCGAGGACGGGGCGGCGCGCTGGCGAGCGGCGGGCCTACGACGACGCGGAGGCGGTCAGAGGTGGGCGAAGGCGGTGACGAAGGCGGGTTTGTCGGGGGCTTTGAAGAAGGAGGTGCCGGCCACGAAGGTGTCGGCACCGGCGGCGTGGCAGTCGGCACCGGTGGCGAGGTCGACGCCGCCGTCCACTTCGAGGCGAAAGGCGAGCGAGCGTTCGCGGCGCCACGTGGCGAGTTGAGTGAGCTTTGACAGCATGTCGCGGCGGAAGGGCTGGCCGCCGAAGCCGGGCTGGACCGTCATGACGAGGACGAGGTCGACTTGGGCGAGGAACGGTTCAACGGCGGCGACGGATGTGCCGGGGTTGAGGACGAGGCCGTTGAGGCAACCGAGGGAGCGGATGCGGGCGAGGGTGGCGGCGTGATCGTAAGCCGGTTCGATGTGAATGCTGATGAGATTGGCGCCGGCCTGCGCAAAGGCTTCGATGTAGTGCTGTGGAGCGGACAGCATGAGATGGGTGTCGAAGAAAAGTTTCGAGCCCGCACGGCGGAGGGCGGCAAGGGTCTCGGGGCCGAAGGTGAGGTTGGGGACGAAGTGTCCGTCCATGATATCGCAGTGCAGCCAGGCCAAGCCGAGGTCGGCCACGAGACGGGCGCTGGCGGCGAGATTGGCGTGGTCGCCGGCGAGGAGGGACGGTGCGAGGATCGGGGCGTGCGGCGGGGACATGGCGATGCAGAGAGTGCGGACAGCGCGCGGAAAAGCTCAACCTTGGACTGAGTGATGGTGGCTGCGAGTCATCCCGCTGCTCACGAAGCGGGCTACGCGGAGGCGAGTCACCCCCCTACGCGGAAGCGCAGAAGGGACCGGTCATCCTCACCACACGTCGAGGGCGGCGTGGGTAACTTTGGTGGCGAGAGACTCGGCGAGCAGGGGGAGCGTTTGATATTCGCTTTGCAGCTGGCCGCTGTCGGTGAAGACCTCGCGGTGGACTTCGATGGGGCGGTTCTCGAAGAGAATTTTGTTGCTGCGTCGGTCGCGAAGGGTCGCCGCGGTGGCGAGCGTGACGTTAAATTTTCGAGCCAGACCGGTGTCGCCTTCGCGGACGGTCAAGACATCGCGGCGGTAAGTGGTGATGGTAATGGCCAGGGTGGCGTCGGCGGCCTCGGGGGAATTGACGAGGCTGATGCGGCCGTCACGTGCGAAGGCTGCGCGGAGCTGGGTCGAGAGCAAGGCGCGGGCTTGCGGGAGAAGCGTTTTATTTTCGACGGGCTCGATGTAGAGCGTGCTGAACGTGAGCTTGCCGGGTGTGCCGGTGCCGAGTTGGTAGTGCGAGCAGCCCGGGCCGGAGAGGAGGGCGAGCAGGAGACAGAGGACGGAAGACAGAGGACGGAGGGCGGGCATGGGCTGGATTCTTCGGCGGCGCTCAGAATGACAAAAGTGGGCGGGCCGCCCGGGCTCCCGAGTGAAGCGACCGGGGCGGTCGCGCTCCCCTCAAAGCTGCCAGAAGCGCTTTTTCTTAGGCGCGTCGCCTTCGGCTTTGCCCTCGGGGGCGACTTTCTTGCCGGAAGCCTTGGACTCGACGTCGACGAGGCGGAGCTTCGCGCGGGCCGCGATGGGCGACTCGGGATAAGAGGTGATCGCTTCGTTGTAGAAGACTTTGGCGGCGGTGTAATTGCTGCGCTTGTAGAAATAAAAGTTGCCGATCTTCATTTTGCTCTCGGCGAGCATGTTTTTCATGCCGTCGAGTCCCTTCTCGGCTGCGGCGACGCCGGTGTCCGAGGGGAAAAGCAGCATGAAATCAGTGAAGTAGGTGATGGCTTCCTTCGTGGCGGCTTGGTCGTAGTAGGGGCCGTCGACGAGGGTGGCGTGGGTTTGTCCGAGTTTGAGGTAGGCATCCGGCGCGAGGAGATTCTGCGGGTAATTGTTGATCATCCGGTCGAGTGCATCGATGGCGTTTTCGACCTGATCTAATTTTTGGTGGCCCCGCGCGATGTTCATCAGGGAGAGCGGCGCGTAGTCGCTGTAGGGTGCGTTTACCAAGATCGTTTCGAAAAACTCGATGCCCTTTTCGCGGGACTTGAAGCCGGGGAGGAGTCCCCAGAGCATGCGACCGCGAGCGCCGTCGAGCACGGCGCTGGCAATGCGATATTGTTCGCCGATGATTTCGTTGAAGCGTTTGGTGTTGGGATAGCGCCCGACGACGCCCTGAAAATCCTCGAAGGCTTTTTGGTAGTCTTTTCCGGCGAGCCGAAGCCGGGCGGAGCGATAGAGTGCCTCCGGAGCGTAAATGGAATTGGGGTATTTCTTCGCGACGTTGGCGTAGGCGCGCAGAGCGGAGCGCGTCGAGCCTTGCTCCTCTTTGGTCCGGGCGCTGTTCATGACGTCGAGTGCCTTGCTACCGTCGGCGCCGGCGAGACCCGAGAGGGCCCCGCCCTCAACCCGCCAACCGGTTGCCGACGTCCAGACAAGATCGGCGCGGCCGACGGAGGACAGAAGGCAGAGAACAGAGGAGATGAGGCAGAGGAAGCGCAGGGCGCGGACGGAAGGGAGACGCATCGAGAAAATTGGTTACCAGCGAATCAGGGCGCTTCCGTAGGTCAAGCCCGCCCCAAACGCAACGAGGAGCGTGAGGTCCCCGGACTTGATGCGGCCGGTGCGACGGGCTTCGTCGAGGGCCAGCGGGATCGAGGCGGCGGAGGTGTTGCCGTAGCGGTCGACGTTCACGAAGAAACGCTCCAGGGGGAGTTCGAGGTATTCGGAAATGGCTTCGATGATACGGAGGTTGGCCTGATGGGGAATCACGAGCGTAATCTGATCAGCGCGCAGGTGATGTTGTTCCAGGATATCACGCGCCGCTTCATCCATGACGCGAACGGCGAGTTTGAAAACTTCCTTGCCCTTCATCTTGAGGAAGTGGTCGCCGGCCGCGATGGAGGCTGCGGTGGCTGGGGCGTTGCTGCCGCCACCGGGGATACAGAGGAGGTCCACACTGTCGCCCAGCGCGCCGAGCTTGGTGCCGATGAGGCCTTGGCCGGAGGCGGGTGATTTTCCGACGACCACGGCCCCGGCACCGTCGCCAAAAAGGACGCAGGTGGTGCGGTCCTTCCAGTCGACGATGGTGGAGAGCTTTTCGACGCCGATGACCAACGCGTGCCGGTAGCGACCGGAACTGAGCATGGCGCAGGCTGTGTCGAGGGCGTAGAGGAAACCGGTGCACGCGGCGTTGAGATCGAAGCACGCGGCGGTCGTCGGCACCCCGAGTTTTTGTTGAATAATGCACGCGGTGGCGGGCATCGGCATATCCGGTGTGATCGTGGCGACGATCAAGAGGTCGATGTCGGCGGGTTTCAGGCCGGCGTCGTCGAGCGCGCGTCGGGCAGCTTGGACGCCCATGTCGGACGTGGCTTCACCGGGGGCGGCGATCCGGCGCTCGCGAATCCCGCAGCGGGTGTGAATCCACTCGTCGGAGGTATCCACGGTCTTCGCGAGTTCAACATTACTGAGGATTCGCTCTGGGGCGTAAGAACCGGTGCCAAGGATAACAGTGGAAAGGGGAGACATGCCGGGGTGCGCGTCAGAGGGAGGAGAGGGGCGCGATCAAAAGTAGATTGGCGCGGGCGACGTCCGCTTCTATCTGATGATTGAGGTCGGCTTTGATAATTTCGTTGGCGGCCCGGATGGCGTTCTTGATCGCGTAGCGGGTTGAGGAACCGTGGGCTTTGAGGATGTGGCCGTTGAGGCCCAGCAGGGGGGCTCCGCCGTAACGCTCGGGATTGATGCGTTCTTTGATGGCGTTGAACGCGCCTTTGGAGAGCAGGGCGCCGGTCGCGCGCATGGGGTTAGCCTGGAGCTCTTCCTTGAGCATGCTTGAGAAAAACTTCACGAGCGACTCCCAGCTCTTGAGCATGATGTTGCCGACGAAACCGTCGCACACGACGACATCGACATGTTCGGCGAAAACGTGGAAGCCTTCGATGGGGCCGGCGTAATTGACGACGTCACCGACGCGGCGGAGGAGGTCGTGGGTTTCGGTTATGAGGGCATTGCCCTTGCCCTCTTCGGTGCCGATGGTCATCAGTCCGACCCGAGGAGACTTGATGCCGAGCATAACGCGGCAATAATGGCTGCCCATAATCGCGTTGTGGACGAGGTGCTCCGGCTTGGCCTCGGGATTGGCACCGGCGTCGATCAGGACGAAGTGCCCGCCCTGACGCGGGCAGATCGCGGCCAAAGCGGGACGGGCCACGCCCCCCATGGTGCGAAGTCGCAGCGTGCCGCCGGCCATCAAGGCTCCGGTGTTGCCACAGCTGACGACGACACCGGCTTCGCGGTTTTTCACGAGTTCGATGGCGCGGACCATCGAGGAGTCTCTCTTTTTCTTCAGCGCGTGGAGCGGCTTGTCGTCCATCGTCACGACTTCGGAGGCGTGAAAAACGGAAAGCCGGTGTTCACGGGCGAGACCGGCGTGCGCGATGAGGGGATTCAGCTCGGCCTCGTGGCCGACGAGCGTGATCGGGTTGAGCGCCGGATACTGATGCAGCGCCAACTTGACGGCAGCAACCACCTCGGCCGGACCGAGGTCGCCGCCCATGGCGTCAACTGCTATGCGCCCGCTGGCGCCGGACGTAGTAACCATCGCGGGGATGGCGGATGAAAACTAAACAGACGAGGTCAGACCTCGACGTTGAGGACTTGGCGTCCGCGATACATCCCGTTCTTGGGGTTCACCCGATGGGAGCGGAAGAGGGTGCCATCAGTCGGGTCCTTCGCAAACTCGGGAGCGATGAAAGCGTTGGCTGCGCGACGGTTAGCGCTGCGGCGTTTGGATTGTTTGCGTTTCGGATTGGCCATGGGAGGGAGTTTATTTGAGTGCGTGGGCTGCCTAAACAGCACCCGCAGGATTTGTGAAAAGGTCGGAGTAAAGAGCGGGCGAATGGCGCGTCAAGTGCGATCATCGCCTCGGCTCAGAGGTAAAATACGACGGCGAGCACGGCGGCGAGGGCGAGACGATAAAAGGCGAAGGCCGCGAGGCCGTGGCGAGTGAGCCACTGGACGAGAAAGCGCACGCTGACGGCGGCCGTAATGGCGGCGACGGCGGCGCCCAGTAAAACGTGGGACCAGCCGAACACTTGGATCATGGCGGCACCGCTCTGGTAGCTCTTGAAAATCGTGGCGGCGCTCAA
This sequence comes from Opitutaceae bacterium, assembly GCA_005799525.1. Taxonomy (GTDB): domain Bacteria; phylum Verrucomicrobiota; class Verrucomicrobiia; order Opitutales; family Opitutaceae; genus GAS368. The sequence continues at coordinate 7,615 of SYGN01000318.1, forward strand.
GGTGACGAAGCCGAGCAAGAAGCTGAATTCCGTAGCGCGGCGCGGATCGAGGCCGGCAAAATATCCGCCGACGATCGTCGTCATCGAACGACTGGTGCCGGGCCACATCGCGACACATTGGAGGGCGCCGATGCCGGCGGCTCCGCGTGGCGTGAGATCCGCGAAGTCGGAGCGAGCGGGTGTGAGCACGGCCCGACGACGGCGCCAGAATTCAGCGTAGAGCATGAGAAAGGCGCCGGCGATTTGGGCGATAATGACGGCGCCGACGGAGAAGAGGTGTTCGTTGATCCAATTGTGTGCCAGCAAGCCGAGCACGACGGTGGGGATGAAGGCGATCAGGATATTAAAGAGGAGACGAAGTCCGGCGGGGTCGCGGCCGAGCAGTCCCAGCAGCATCGACATGAGCGGGGTCCAGTAGAGCAATGCGACGGCGGCGATCGCTCCGAACTGGATGACGACCGTGTAGGTGTCGGCGGCGAGTTTGAGTGTGAGCGGTACGCCCGCGGGGTGCTGGGGTGAGGGTTTTTTATGCCAGAGGGGCTGACCTTCGCGGGAGGTGAGGGGCTTGGCGGATTCGAGGTGGAGCAGGCGCGTCGCGATGATGAGGTGGCCGGTGGAGGAGATGGGCAAAAATTCGGTGACGCCCTCGACAACACCAAGGATGATGGCATCGACGACGTTCAACTCGGCGATGGGGGCGGGGGCGGAGACCGGAGCGAGTGCGGGAGATTTTGATTGGCCCGAGGCGAACGGTAAAATGGTGAGGACGAGGAGAAAAATGACTTTTCGCACGGGGCGTTGGTTTCAGTTTCGGAGAAGTGCTGCAAATTTATTTGCGGAGTGCCGCCGCCGCGCCTCACTCAACGCGCATGTCCACACTTGCCGACCTCACGATTCAACTCGCCGCCGGTGCTAACCTGGGATCGACGGACGTGGACGCGGCGGCGGCGGCCCTCGCTTCGACCGAGGCCCCCGATGAGGTGAAGGGGGCTTTTCTATTGGCGTTGGCGGCCAAGGGTGAGACGGCGGAGGAAGTCGCGGCATTTGCGACGGCGTTTCGCGCGCGGGCGATCAATCCGGGCGTCGAGGCTTGGGCGGACCGGGCGATCGACATCGTGGGCACGGGTGGGGATCACGCCGGCGGTTTTAATATTTCCAGCCTAGTCGTGCTAACGCTGGCGAGCGCGGGTGTGACGGTGATGAAGCACGGCAATCGCGGGATCACCTCGAAGTGTGGCAGCGCGGATCTGCTGGCGGCGTTGGGCGTAAATCTCGAAGCGCCACCCGAGCAATTGCGGCGGGCGCTGGACGAGCTGGGATTCGTTTTCTTCTTCGCGCCGGCGTATCATCCGACGTTCAAGAACATTGGGCCCGTGCGCAAGATGCTGGCGGCGCGCGGGCAGCGGACGGTATTCAATATTCTGGGGCCGCTGATTAATCCCGGGCGACCGGCGCACGTGTTGCTCGGAGTGTATGCGGAGCCGTGGGTGGCGAAGCTGGCAGCGGCCCTCGACACGCTCGGGGCGCAGGCGGGGCTCGTGGCGCACGGCGTGATCGGGCCGGGCCGCGGTATCGACGAACTGACGACGGCGACGGCGAATCGCGTGCAGGGGTGCGGACGTTTGCGTGAAGTGTGCGGGGTGTGGCGGGCCGAGAAGCATGGGCTCGCGGCGTCGCCGTTTGCGGAACTCCAAGGCGGCGATTTGGCGGAGAACTTGGCGATCGTTGACGCATTGCTCGCGGGGCGGGCGCCGGGGGGATTAGTGGATACGATCGCGCTTAACGCCGCAGTGGCGATGTGGATTGTCGGCAAGGTCGCGACCGTCCGCGAGGGTATTGAACCGGCGCGCGAACTTCTGCTCGGGGGAGCGGTGCGGAAGACAATCTCGGCGACGCGGGAATTTTATCGTTCATGAGCCGGAAATATTTCGGCACCGACGGGGTGCGCGGGCTGTATGGTGGGCCCGTGATCAACGAGGAATTTGCGGCGCGCCTCGCCCACGCGGCGGCCATTTGGGCGCGCGGAGTGTCGGGTGGTGGGGTGGCGACGGTGTTGATCGGGCGCGACACGCGCGGGTCCGGCGTGGCGCTGGAGGCGGCGGTGGTGCGCGGGTTGCGGGCGGGTGGGGCGGAGCCGATTTCGCTCGGGGTCCTGCCGACGCCGGCGGTGGCGCGGGCGGTGCTCGAGTCCGCGGCGCGGCTAGGGGTGGTAATCACGGCCTCGCACAATCCGGCGGCGGACAATGGAATTAAGTTTTTCGGCGCGAGCGGCTTGAAGTTGACCGACGAGGAAGAGGCGATCATCGAGAGCCACCTCGGCGCGCCCATCCCGGAGAGGGCTGTTGAAGCGGTGGCTGAAAACCGGGCGGTGGCGGGCTACATTGGAGCGGCGCAGGCGTTGCTGCCGGTGAGTGTTCTCGCGGGATGGCGGGTGGTTCTGGATACGGCGAATGGTGCGACGTGCGGGACCAGCCCGGTGGTGTTGCGGGGATTAGGTGCGGAGGTGATTGGAATCGGCGACGCACCGGATGGGACGAACATCAATGCCGGTGTGGGCAGCGAACATCCTGAACTGCTCGCGGAAAAAGTGCGCGTGACGGGTGCCCGGTTGGGCATCGCGCATGATGGCGACGGGGATCGGTGCGTTTTGTGCGATGAGCGCGGAGACGTGCTGGATGGCGACGAGATTTTGACGATTCTCGCAACGCACGCGCTGTCGTTGGGGCGGTTGGCGAAGAACACGCTCGTCGTGACGGTGCAGAGTAATCTCGGGGTCGATGCGGCGCTGATGGCGGCCGGTGGTCGGGTGGTGCGCACGTCGGTGGGCGATCGCTACGTGATCGCGCGGATGGTGGCCGAAGGGGCGACGCTCGGAGGCGAGCCCAGCGGACATATTATCTGCGCAAACGTTTCGCCGACGGGGGATGGTCTGGTGGCGGCCTTGATGGTCATCGAAGTGATGTTGGCGACCGGCCAACCGCTGTCGGCATTGCGGCGGGTGATGACTAAATTTCCGCAGCGGACGGCGGCGCTCGCGGTGCGGGAGAAGCCGCCGCTGGAGTCGCTGTCGGCGGTGATGGCGGCGATCGCTGCGCTCGAGGCCGAACTCGGCGCGCAAGGGCGGGTGCTGGTGCGTTACTCCGGGACCGAGGCGAAACTGCGATTGCTCGTCGAGGGGCCGACCGATGCTGTGGTGCGTGGTGGTTTGGCGCGGATCGAGGCGGCGGTGCGGAGAGAGCTGACGGTGCTGTAACTATTCTGCGCGGGTGGCGTCCGGAGCGACGACGGAGTCTGGCGTTGACCGCGACGGATGCGGAGACTTCACTGCGTTTTTTTATGCCCGAAGTTCCCGTCACCTCGCTCGACCCCCGCCACCAGAAGCTGATCGAAAATGCCCGCGTGGCGATTGATCGCGGCAATCTCGACTACACGCTCGAGGTCACCGCGCAGGTATTGAAGGTGGCTCCGGGTTGCCTGCCGGTGCGCAAGCTCCAGCGGGTGGCGCAGCTCAAGCAGATCAAGGGCAAAGGTGGTTTGCTGTCGAAAACACTGAGCGGAATTTCCAGTGCGCCGTTTATGTTCGGTGGCGGGAAGAAAGATCCCTCAAAACAGCTGGAATCTGCTGAAGGGTTGCTCGCCAAGGATCCGAACAATGTCGCGGCGCTTAGAATGATGGCGGAGGCGGCGGGCGGGTTGGGTTTGCTTGAAACGGTGGCCTTTGCGCTCGACGCGGTGCGCGAGTTGGAGCCGGGCAATCGCGCCAATCTCATCGCGCTGGGCGAAGCGTGGCTGGCGGCGGGAAAACCCGCGGATGCGCTCAAGGTCGCGGATGAAATTTTGACGGCGAAGCCGATGGACGCAGATGCGCAAACGCTCATGCGCAAGGCGTCGATCGCGCAAACGATGACGAAGGGAAATTGGGAGGGGCAGGGTTCTTTCCGCGACAAACTCAAGGACGAGGCTCAGGCCGTGATGCTCGAACAAGCGGCGAAGGTCGTCGCTTCCGAGGACATGACGCAGCGTTTGCTGGAAGAGGTGCTCGCGCTCGTCGCGAAGGAACCGGCCAACCTCAACCACTACCGAACGATTGCGCAGACCTACCAAAAGCTCGGCAATTTGGAGGAAACGCTGGTGTGGGTGCGCAAGGCGCGCCAAGTGCCGGGCGGCGGCGCGGACTCGGCACTGGAGAAGCAGGAGACTGAACTCGCGACGACGGTCATCGAGAAACACCTGAAAGCGGCGGAGACCGCGATGGCGGCGGCACCGAATGATCCGGCGGCGAAAGCCAAGATGGACGCGGCGCGGGCGGAACTCGCGGACTTCAAGCTCACCGAGTCGAAGCGTTACGTGGAGCGTTACCCGAATGACTACGAGGCGCGCTACAAGCTCGGCGGGTTGCTGTTGGAACTTGGACAGACGGACAGTGCGATCGGCCAATTTCAACAGGCACAGAAGGGGCCGCAGGTGCGCGTCGCGTCGTTGGTCGGTCTCGGGCGGTGCTTTAAGGCGAAGAAGCTTTTCGATCTCGCGATCGCCCAGCTCACCACGGCGAAGAAAGAGCTGGCGCAAATGGACGACACCAAGAAGGACGTGATCTACGAACTCGGCGTGTGCTTCGAACTGATGGGCAAGGCGGACGCAGCGATCGGGGAGTTTAAGGAAATTTACAGTGAGGACATCGGGTTCCGCGACGTGGCGGACAAGATCAACGCGTTTTACTCAAAGTGAAGTGGGTCGGTGGCCGGCCCATTTTGAAATGTGCACACCCGAGTGCCGAACGGTCCGAGCGGAGACCACCCTGCTTACTATCCTATGAAAAGAAAACGACCCCTCCTCGTGGCTGGTGCGTGTGCGCTGGCTGCTCTCGTGCCGGCTCGCGCCGACCAAAAAACCAAGACGCTGGATATTTACTGGGTCGATTCCGAAGGGGGAGGCTCGACGTTGATGGTGACGCCGGCCGGTGAAGCGGTGCTGATCGACACGGGAAATCCGGGTGGACGCGATCCCGGTCGGATCATCGAAGCGGCGAAGGCGGCGGGGTTGGCGAAAATCGATTACGTGCTGCTGACGCATTTTCACGGGGACCATTTCGGCGGCGGGGCGGAGGTGGCGCAGGTGTTGCCGTTTGGCACCATTTTCCAGCGGGCGATTCCGGCGGGCGATCCGGATGGACGCGCGCAGTCGTCTTTTCAGGTGCAGATCAAGGGCTGGAAAGAAATCGCGGCGAAGCGTGAGTCGCTGGCTCCAGGGGTGAGTATCCCGCTGAAGTCGGGTGGCGCCGGTGCGCCGAAGATCGAACTGCGTTGTCTCGCGGCGGATCAAAAATTTATCGAACCGACCGCAGCTCAGGCGAAGGTGAAAAATCCGCTGGCGGGCAGTGGTGCGGCGAAACCGGTCGACACGAGTGACAACGCGAACAGTGCGGTTTTCTTGCTGTCGTTCGGCGCGTTTCGCTTTTTTGACGGCGGCGATTTGACGTGGAATCTTGAGGAGAAACTCGTGTCGCCGGTGAATCTCGCGGGCGTGGTGGATGTTTATCAAACGAACCACCACGGGTTGGGCGTGAGCAATAATCCGATCCTCGTGCAGAGTTTGGAGCCGACGGTGGTGGTGATGAACAACGGCCCGCAAAAAGGCGGCGAGGCGGCGAGCTTCGCGGCCATCAAGTCGGCGAAGTCGGTGCAGGCGACCTATCAGCTGCACGAGAGTTTCAAGTCGCCGGCGGACAACGTTGCCGCGGAATTTATTGCGAATCGCGGCAATTTGGTTGGAGCCGCAGCGGCGAAGTGCCCGGCGAACGTGATCAAGCTGTCGGTCGCACCGGACGGAAAAAGCTACACGATCTCGGTGCCGAGCACGGGGCATTCCCGATCGTATCGGACGAAAGGGATGTGACGAGGGATTGAGGTCGGCGCGCGTGGACGGAGTTTTGACCACGGATAGCACGAATTAACACGGATAGAGACAGGAGAGATTGAAGCGGTGGAGATGGGGCATCGAAGTCGTGGTCGGCAGCTGAATCCGTGGTTATTTTTTTGGAATTGCTCGGGGAGAACTCTCGGCGAGCCAGACGGCGAGGCCCATGAGGGAGGCGCTGATTGCGAGGCGGACCCAGTCTGCGGATTCTCCGAAGACGACAAGGGAGACGGCGACGGCGAGAGGAATTTTGGCGTTGTTCATTGCGGCGAGGGTGCCGGCGGTGACGCGCGTCGCGCCGAGATTCCAGAGGAAAAAACCGAGCCCGGAGGCGATGAGGCCGAGGTAGAGAATGACGAGGAGCTGGGGTGTCTTGAGATCGACGGAGATGTCGCGCGTGAACGTCGCGGCGAGCGCGATGACGAAGGCACCGGCGTAGAGGAGGCCGAAGACGTCGCGGTCGCGGATGGAGGGTTGTTTCGCGCGGAGACGGCGGTAGAGGATTTGGCCGAGCGCGAACGCGAGATTAGAGAGTTGGATGAGGACGACGCCGGTGGTGGTGCCGGCGGTGGGCTCGGTCTTGACGACGATGGCGGCACCGCCGAGGACGGCGAGGAGAGCGGCGAGGAGCGCGCGGACGCGGAGCGTGCGGTCGAAGGCGTCGGCGAGGAGCGTGACGAAAATGGGGGTCGTGAGCGTGAGCAGCGCGACCTCGTGGCTTTTCAGGAAGCGGAAGCTCTCGTTGTAGGCGAGATACATGAGGCCGAACTGCACGGCGCCGATACCGGCGTGCGCGAGGGCGGTGCGTGGGGCGAGCCCGCGGAGGCGGAGAAACGGGAGGAAGACGAGCAGCGCGAGGCCGAGGCGCGTGGCGGAGAGGAAGGTGCCGTCGAGGCCGCTGCCGGAGAGGTGTTTGATGAGACCGAACGAGAAGGCCCAGAGGAGGGAGACGAGGAGGAGGAGGGGCATGGCGTGGGGACGATGACCGGAAGAAGCAAGGAGGCGGATGATTTGACGCTCGGGAGGGAAGGGGCCAGAGAGTGGGTGTGGAGACAAAAACTATTTCCATCGAAACCGTTGCCTACGAGGGATTGCAGGGCGTGCGTCGCAATACGCGCGAAACAATTTCGCACGTGGGGCGGAGGTTAGGCCGCGTGCAAAAATTAATTCCGATTTTGGTTTGGGAGAAGCGTATAGTTCCAATGCGGGAGGACGTTGTGTCTGCGGAGGCTGAGCTGATCGATTTGGTCGGGGGTGAGCTTGATGCCCGTCGGGTAC
>SYGN01000319.1 GCA_005799525.1 Opitutaceae bacterium
CATGACGACGAATATCCCGCCGCATAACCTCGACGAGATCTTCGACGCCACCTTCGCCATTATCGACAACCCTCGCGTCTCCGTCGACGACCTCTGCGAAATCGTCCGCGGCCCCGACTTTCCGACCGGCGGCATCATCTCCGGCCGCGAGGGCATTCTCAGTTATCTGAAAACCGGCAAGGGTATCGTCCGCACCCGTGGCAAGGCCCACACCGAGGAACTCAAGGGCGGTATGGAGCAGATCGTGATCACGGAAATCCCGTATAACGTAAACCGTAATACCCTCGTCCTGCGCATCGCCGAACTCGTCGGCGAAAAAGAAATCGACGGCATCCGCGACCTCCGGGACGAATCCGACGAAAACACCCGCATCGTCATCGAACTCAAACGCGGCGAGCAGGCGAAGGTCGTCATCAACCAGCTCTTTCAAAAAACCGCCCTCGAATCCTCTTTCGGCGTCACGCTCCTGGCCCTCGACAAGAAGCGCCCGAAGCAGATGAACATAAAGGAACTCCTCGAGTGCTACATCGAGCACCGCCGTGACGTGGTCACGCGCCGCACGAAGTTCCGACTCAAAGAAGCCGAAGACCGCGCCCACATCCTCGAAGGCTACATCATCGCCCTCGATAACCTCGACGACTTCGTCAAAATCATCCGCGCCTCCTCCAATAAAGAAGAGGCCAAGCAGCGCCTCATGGCGAAGTATCCGCTCTCGGATCGCCAGACCGACGCCATTCTCGAACTCCGTCTCTACCAGCTCACCGGCCTCGAGCGCGGCAAAATCGAAGCCGAATACCTCGAGCTGATGAAGGTCATCGAGGAACTCCGAGCCATCCTCGAGTCCGACACGGTCTTGATGGCTCTCATCCGCAAGGAACTCGGCGAGATGAAGGCGAAATACACGACGCCGCGTCGCACCGAAATCATCGGTTCCGCCAGCGAATTCCGCATGGAGGACGTCATCCCGAACGAGGGCTGCGTCATCACCGTCTCCCACCTCGCATTGATCAAGCGCACCCCGGTGGCCGACTACCGCTCTCAAAAACGCGGCGGCAAGGGCGTGATCGGCGCCGAGACCTACGACGAGGATTTTGTGGAGAGCCTCTTCACAGCGTCGACTCACGATTACATCCTCTTCCTGACGAGCATCGGCCAGTGCCATGCCAAGAAGGTTTACGATATCCCCGAGGGCACCCGCACCTCCAAGGGCAAATCCGTCGCCAGCTTCCTCCGCCTCGCCGAGGGCGAAAAGATCGCCGCGATGATCTGCGTAAAGGATTTCGCCGAGGACCGCTTCCTCGTCATGGCTACGAGGGCCGGCGTCATCAAAAAGAGTTCCCTCGCCGATTACGCCACCTGCACCCGCGACGGCGGCCTCATCGGCATCAACCTCGCCGAAAACGACACCGTCATCGGCACCGTGCTCACCACCGGTAACGACGAACTCATCCTCGTCTCCCATCAGGGCCTCGCCGTCCGCTTCCGCGAGCGCGACCCCGAGACCGGCGAAGACCTCTTCCGTGCCCTCAGCCGCAATACTGGCGGCGTCACCGGCATGCGCTTCAAGCTCGAGAGCGACTACCTCGACGTCATCGAAGTCGTCGACCACACGGCAAAGTTCCTCGTCGCGAGCGAAGCCGGCCTCGGCGTCCGCACCCGCTTCGAAGATTATCGTCTGATCAACCGCGGCGGCAGCGGCGTCTGGGCGATCGATCTCCCCGAAGACGGCTCGATCAAACTCGCCGGTGCCCTCAGCGTGAAGGACACCGATGAAATCATGCTGCTCACGGCCAAGGGCCAGAGCGTGCGTTGCCCGGTCAACACCATCCGCGAGGTCCACCGCGGCGGCAAAGGCGTGAAGCTCCTCGCCCTCGCGGCCGGTGACAAACTCCTCAGCGTCGCCCGCATCGTCGAAAGCGCCGAAGAGCAGGAAGCCGCCGCGCAGGGCGATGGCGACAAGACTCCGGACGCGCCGCCCACATTGTAGTCACTATTCCACGACAGCTTCATTCTCTTCCGGCACCGTCCTCACCCGAGGTCGGTGCCTTTTTTCGTCAGGCCAGCGGCGCGCTGCCCGGGGCCAATCGCCACGCCAGCCCACTTCAAACCAACGAACGTTGGTTTCTGGACGTTGCCGGAACGTGATCCGGGCGTCCCGCCCGTGGTTTCGAGGCTATTTACCAACGGCCGCTACTTCGCCCCAAACCGCAATACTTTCGTCCGTATCGCCACGCCCTCGATCGTCATCCAAAAACCGCCCAACGAAGCCGGCGTAATCTTCACCTTCGGACTAGGCAGCGGCGGCGTGCTGTAATTTCCCCCGTTCGCTATTTGCCACCGCTGGCCGTTTTCGAGCGTGAGCACCGCGCGTCCGTCCCAGCCGGTAAAATCTCCCGCGATCCGGCTCTCGACCGTCGCATATTCGATCTCCGTACCCGGCGCCAGCAAGACCTTGGCCCGCGCCAGCAGCCCCCCCTCCGTTTTTTTCTCACCGCCAGCCTCGCTCTGTGCCCGAGCGACTTTCGCCCCCTCCGCTCGCCTCGCTTCGGCGAAGACCCGCGCCTCCGCCGCCGCCGCTGCGTCGCGCCGAGCCGCGGCCAATGCCCCGCTCTGGTAGTCCCGCACTAATCCATCGAGCCGCGCCAACTCCTCCGGCGACAGCTTCCCCAACCCCGCCGCGGAAAAATCGCCCTTCGCCACCGCCTTGGTAAAAACCTCTTCCGCCGCCCTCCCGACCGTCACCAGCGCTATCCACACGATTCCCAGTAGGACCAGTTTTTTCATGCTCGTAACCCAGCGCGCCAGCCCGCCCCTCGCAATGGGATTCCGCTCGCGCTGCCCTCGCTTCCCCCCCGTCGCGACGTCCTCCGTCGCAGGATCGTTGTCCTCCCGTCTGCGGTATTTCATGCGTCACCACTTTTCTGCTTTCGCATTCCGTTGTTCTGCTTTCATTGTGACCTTCCCCTCTTCGCATGGCCGGCAAAATCACTTCGCTCCTCGCTCCGTCCCGCATCGCACTCCACGTGCACAGCACCAAGCGTACCGCCGCGCTCAACGAAGTCGCCCACTTGCTCGACGGCCATCCCGACGTCGTCAATTTCGCCGGCTTCTACGAGGAACTGCTCGCCCGTGACCGCCTCGACACCACCTGCCTCGGCAACGCCATCGCCCTGCCCCACGCCCGCACCGAGCACGTGAAACAAATCGTCCTCGCCGTCGGCCGCAGCAACGCCGGCATCCCTTTCGATGCGAACGGCGAAATCGTGAAACTCTTCTTCGTGCTCGGCACCCCCAAGTCAAAACCCGGCGACTATCTCGCCGTCGTGAGCGCCCTCTGCAAACTTCTCCGCGACTCCGCTGACCGCGCCACCTTCTTCGCCGCCGAAACCCCCGAGGCCTTCATCGCCGCCCTCGCCGCGGTCGAGAAAAAGCTCGGGTTATAGTTCGGCCGGCCAGCCGTTCCCAATCGACGGCGTCTTCGTTCTGCGCGAATTTCTCAGGTCATTCGCGCCTTTTTGTGGCCATCTCCCCCCGCCTCCACCACGGTCCACCCCGATGATCCGCTCTTTCATCTTCAGTGACGGCAAACTCGTCGGCTCCGATCTCGAACGCGAAGCCCTCCGCCTGGTCCGCGCCGACAAAGGCCTGCTCCTCTGGGTCGACCTCGACAACCCGACCGAGGAGGAAACGAAATTCGTGCTCGAATCCGTCTTCCAGTTTCACCCCCTCGCCATCGAAGACTGCGTCGCGCCCAACTCGCTCCCCAAGGTCGAGGACTACGAAGATTACCTCTTCATCGTCACCCACGCCGTCGATTTCACGCGCACGGAAAAATTCAACACGACCGAACTCGATCTCTTTCTCGGCCGCGACTACCTCGTCTCCTTCCACACCGCGCCCCTCCGTTCCATCGCTACATTCATCGACCGAACACTTAAGAGCGCCGGCGCCGGTCCACGCGGCCCCGACCGCATCGCCCACACGTTGCTCGACCTCATCGTCGATCATTATTCTCCCGTCACCGAAGAACTTCGCGCCGAACTGGAGGAACTTGAAGAAGATGTTCTGTCCCGCGACTCGACGCAGACGACCCTCGTCAATGAACTCCTCCACGTGCGCGGCGATTTCACCAAGCTCCGCACGATCATCCGCCCGCAGCGCGACGTCATCGACCGGCTCGCCCGCGGCGACAGCAAACTCATCCGCCCGAAGCTCCTCCCGTATTTCCGCGACCTTCGCGACAATCTCAATCGCCTCGACGAAACGGCTTCCAGTTATCACGAGCGCCTCATGATGGCCTTCGACATTTATCTCAACAAAGCCGCGTTCGAAGCCAACGAGGGCATCAAGTTTCTCACCGCCATCACCGCCGTCACGATTCCCGTCATGGTAATCGGCACGTGGTATGGCATGAACTTCGAGACGATGCCCGAACTGAAACTCGGCTACCCTTGGGCCATGGGTTCCACGATCGTCACCACGATCCTCATGGTCATCTACCTGAAAAAGAAAAAGTGGTTCTGACCGAGCGGCGGCTTCCACCCCGCGGCTGCAATCTCGGCAGCACCCAGGGCCCCGTCCACGAACGCGCCGCCGCGAAAGGGCGCACGCTCTTTGAGCCCTACGGCATCGCTGCCTTCATCAGGGCGCCGGCGCTGCCGACGTCACCCCGCTCCTCGCTCCGGACGCCACCGTCGCCGGCCTCACGCCCGACTTTCAACGCTAGTTCGACTACCCCCACACGACGACCGACACCCTCGATCAAGTGTACCCTCGCGAGCTCCACCTCGGTACCGCCGCCCTCGCGTCGCTCGTCTGGCTCGTCGACACTCAGGGTCTGTAGCTCGGCGCGTCCGCCCGCCGTCAGTCATCCGCGATCGATTCGTCCGCCCCCTCCGCGCGCGTCGAAAATTTCTCGCCACCCCCTCGCACCCGTGCCTCGATCCGACGCTTCCCCTTACGTTGTCGGCTCTCCCGCGCGTCAGTCTCCCTCGCTCCCCCTCTCTCCTTCTCTCCTTCTCCGCGTCTTCCCCTACCGCTTCTACCCCATGACTTGGTCCCAAATCTACGCCCCACTCGGCGGCATCGGCGTCTCCGCCCTCGTCGCCTCGATTCCCGTCGTCGTCCTCCTCGCCCTGCTCGCCTTCTGGCACGTGCGCGCGCACCTCGCCGCGCTGATCGCCCTCGCCGTCGCCGGCAGCATCGCGATTTTTGTCTACGGCATGCCCGTCAAACTCGCCCTGGCCTCCGCCGGCTACGGTGCCGCCTTCGGTCTGCTCCCCATTGGGTGGCTCATCCTCAACGCGATCTTCATCTACCAACTCTCCGTTGAAACCGGCCAGTTCGCCGTCCTTCAAAAACAGATCGCCGGTGTCTCGGGCGACCGGCGCATTCAAGCGCTGCTGATCGCGTTTTCGTTCGGCGC
>SYGN01000006.1 GCA_005799525.1 Opitutaceae bacterium
ACATGCACGCCGTCGTAGCCGGCGCCCACCCAGCCGGCGCTGGCCCAGATGTTGCCGTCGCGGTCGCAACGGATGCCATCGGCGAGCCCGGCGACGTCCTTGCCGTTGAGGTTCATCTTCATCGAGGCGAACTCGCGGCCGTTCTTCAACTTCGTCCCATCGACGTCCCAGACCTTGATGTTCTTCGGCGCGTTCGGATAGTGCGTCGCGCCGGTGTCGGCCACGTAGACCTGCTTGTAGTCGGGCGAGAAACACAGGCCGTTCGGTTTGAAAATCTCGTCGGTGACTTTCTCGACCTTGCCGCTGGGATCGACGCGATAGACGGCTTCCTTGAGAAACAGCTCGCCCTTGTGCCCCTCGAAATTGCCGAGGCTGCCGTAACCGGGATCGGTGAACCAAAGACTGCCGTCGGGGTGTCCGGAGCCGTCGTTGGGGGCGTTGAACGGCTTGCCGTTGAACTTGTCGGCGAGGACGGTGATCGAGTTGTCGGGCTCGTAGCGCACAACCCGGCGGTTGCCGTGCTCGAAGGAAATCTGGCGGCCGGAGCGGTCGAACGTGTTGCCGTTGCTGTGACCGGCGGGTTTGCGGAGCGTGGTCACGCGGCCGTCGTCCTGCAGCCAGCGGTGCTGCACGTCATTCGGAATATCGCTCCACACGAGGTAGTTTCCCCAGCCGCTCCACGCCGGGCCTTCCGCCCAATACATGCCGGTGTGCAGCCGCTCGATGGGCGACATGGCGATCTTGTATTTCTCAAACGCCTTTTCGAGCGCGACGACATCCGGCTCGGGATAACGCACGGGTGCGGCGCCGGGGCCGAAATCGCGGGCCAGCAACGGAGTGGCCGCGAGGGTGCCGAGCGTAGTGAGGAAGGAACGACGGGAGGTGGTCGGGGAGGTGGAGGATTTCATGGGGTGATGGAGTGAGGGAGTATTGGAGTGATGGAGTTGGGGAGCGATGGGCTAGTCGTGCAGGCGGTCCTCGGAGTTGATGAAGGCCCAGCAGATGGCACCGAGGAAATAACTGAGAGCGAAGAGGCCGATGTTGACGCTCCAGTTGTTATTCGTGGCGGCGAGCACGAGAGGCACGGCCATCGGCGCGATGGCACCGCCGGCATTTCCCATCATGTTCATGCTGCCGGAGAGGGCGCCGGTGTGGCGTCCGCCGACGTCCATGCACGCCCCCCAAGACGCGGGCATCGAAAAATCGCTGCACATGGCGGCGAGGCCGATGGCCAGCACGGACGCCACAGGATGGCTGATCTGGATTGAGACGAGCAGCAACGCGCCCGCGGCGCCCATGCCAATCATGCCCAGCCAGCGGCGCGTACGGGCGATGCTGCCGAGCCAGACATCCAAGCGCGCCGAAAAAAGCCCCGCGAGCATTGAGCCGATGCCGCCGAAAAAGAGCGGGACGCACGCGAGCAACGCGCGCTGCATGTCGCCGATGCCGGGGAACTGCTCCTTCAGATACGTGGGGAACCACGTGATGTAGAAATACCAGGCGTAGCCCATGAAGAAATACTGTGCCCACAGCATCCAGACCGTGCGGGAGGCCAGCAGTTTGCCCCAGGGGATGGAATGGTCGCCGGCGTGATGCGTCTCGCCGATGACCGCCAGCTCGCCGGCATTCACCGCCGGATGATCCTTCGGGTGATCGCGGAACCAGCGAAAAAACGACACCGCCCACACGATGCCGAACAGGCCGAAAATGAGGAAGACCCATTTGTAATGCAGACCGAGCCCCGCTTTACCCTCGCCCCCAGTCGCCAGCATCCAGCCGACGAGCAGCGGCGTAAAGGCACCGCCCCAGCGAGCGCTGAGCCACAGGACACCCTGGGCCCTGACCCGCTCGGCGACCGGGAACCAAGTCGTGAAGGCCTTGGTGATGTTCGGAAAGCAACCCGCCTCGCCGACGCCGAAGAAAAAGCGGCAGACCACGAGCGAAACCAGACTCCAGGCCCAGCCGGTGGCGACGGTGAACAGCGACCACATCGCGACGATCCGCATCAGCACCTGGCGCGGGCCGATGCGATCGCCCAGCCAGCCGCCCGGGATTTCAAACAGCGCATAGGCCCAGCCGAACGCGGCGAACGCGTAGCCCATCTCGATTTTTGTCAGCCCCAGCTCCGCCTGCATCGCCGGGGCGGCCTGGGAAATGCAGACGCGGTCCACATAGGTGATGATTGCGAGCGTGGCGGCGAAAAACAGCACCACCCGGCGGGTGCGCGACGGAGTGGGTTCAGTCATCGGGATCCAGGAACCGAAGGGTGAAACTCGATCCAGTTCAGGCCGAGAACGGTGTTTCGGTCGGCGCAGCGCGCGACGACGCAGACGTCGGTCAGGCCGGTGGCGTTCGTGAGCGTCGCGGGGAGCGAGACGAATTCGTTGCCATCGCCGGCGCCGATGGGCGGCACGTCGACGCGGGCGAGCAGGGCGCCGGAGGGTGAGCCGCGGCGGAGTTCGAGCGCGCCGCCCGTCGTGGCGAAGGAGCCGGCGCGGACCGTGAGGCGCGAGACGCCCGTGAGATTCAGGTCACGCCAGAGGATGTGAGTGCCATCCTTGAAGTAACCGACGATCGCCTTCTCCCCGTAGGCGTGCTCGACGTAGGCCATGCCGTGATTCTCGTCATGAAGCGCGGCTTTTTTTCGGCGCGAATGCAGCACCACGGAGCCCTCACCCCGCAGGCGCGGCATCGTGCCCTGTTTGCCGTCATCCGTGTAGGCGGCGGTGAGAATGAGCACGCCTTCATTCACCAAGCGGTCTGCCGGCTGCTTTGGAGCGATAAAGGTGCCGCTGGTGCCCGACTGCGGCGGACTCGACGGATCGTCCTTGAGCGCGAGCACCCAGGCGGCCATGCGACGGGTCTGATCGAGGCTGTGCTGCGGATGCGGCGGCATCGGCATGAGCCCCCAGGCGCCGCTGCCGCCGCTGAGGATTTTCTGCGCGAGACGCTCGGCGGCCGCGGGGTCGTCCTTGTATTTCAACGCGACGGCTTTGTAGGAAGGGCCGGCGGAGGGCGTGTCCGCCATATGGCAGGAGAAGCACGTGCTGGCCCGCATCAGCGCGAGTCCGGGATCGAGCGTGGCCAGGTCGCCATCGGTGGCGAAGCGACGGCCGCGGAACTCGCCTTGCACGGTGGCGAGATTCGTCTCCACGCGGTCGCCGTCGGTTTCGGTGACGGAAACCTGGTAGGGAATCGCGGCCTCCCATTCGAAGAACGAGCCGTGCGTCGGTGAATCGAAGCGCACCGCGGGACGCCCATTGCCGACGTAGATCATCTCTGCCGCCGTGCTCTTCGCCCCGCTCCGATCCAGCGCCGTCACGCGGACCTCATAGTTGCCGGGCTGCCCGAAGGTGTGTGCGAACTTCGCTCCGCCGCCTGGCTGTTCCTGGCCCGCAATGCTCCACGCAAATTTCAACGTGTCGCCGTCGGCGTCGGTGGAGGTGGAAGCATCGAAGGTGAGCGCGAGCGGCTGCCGGCCCGCCGTTTCACTGGCGACGAGTCTCGCCACCGGGGCGCGATTGCCGCGCCGATACACGATCCGCACGATGCGGCTGTCGTTGTTCTGCCACCAAAGATCGCCGTATTCGATCATGTAGAGCGCTCCGTCGGGACCGATCTTCATGTCGATGGGGCGGCGCAGCGTCCAGTTGGGCACGAAGGGTTCGATTTCCGGGCCGGCAGTGTCGAGCTTCACGGTCTGAATCCAGTTTCGCATCCACTCGTAGATAAAGAGGCGGCCATCGAAGGCCGCGGGCAGCTTGTGGGGGGAGGGGTTCGCCGCGTCGTAACGATACACGGGCCCGGCCATGATCGTGCGGCCGCCGCTGCCGAGCGAGGGGAACCGCGGCGACGGCACACTCGGATACCAGACGAGCGCAGGTTTGGCGGGCGGCAGCTTCCGGAGGCCGGTGTTACGCGGCGAGAGATTCTCCGGCGACTGCGGGTCGTAGCGTTTGCCGGGCTTGTCCGCGGCAAAATCGTAAAGCGGCAGCGCCTCGTTCGGACCGACAAAGAGCGGCCAGCCGAAATTGCCGGCGGTCTGCGTGGCATTGATTTCCTCATAGCCGTCCGGAGTCACTCCCAGGGATGGCGGCAGGTTTGGGCCGACATCGCCGAAGTAGAGCGTGCCGGTCTTGTCGTCCACCGAGAGCCGGAACGGATTGCGCACGCCCATGGCGAACACTTCCGGCCTGCCGTCCTTGCCATCGGCGAAGAGATTGCCCGCGGGAATCGAATAGCCGCCTTCCGGCCGCGGATGAATGCGCAGCACCTTGCCGCGCAGGTCGCGCGAGTTTGCGGCGGTGCGGAAGGCGTCCCAGTTCTTGCGGTCCGGCCGCGTGTCCTGCGGCAGGCCCGGGTCAAAGTGACAATTGTCACCCGTGCCGATGTAGAGATCGCCTTTCGCATTCAGCCACATCGCGCCGCCCATGTGAAAGACGTGCTCGGTATCGTAGGGCCAGGAAAGCAGCTCCAACTCGGACTCCGCCGGCATTTTTCCGTCTTTCACCGTAAACCGGCTCACGCGCATCGTCCCCTGTTTCGCGGCCGGACAAAACTGCACATACAAATGTCCGCTTCGCTCAAAATCACGCGCGGCGGCCAGGCCGAGCAGCCCGAGTTCGCCCTTCGCATACGCCGGCACCTGCCCCAGCTTGCTGACCGCGCCCGACTTCGCGTCCCAGCGTTTCACTCCGCCCCAGTATTCGACAAAGAGCACGTCACCACCGGGTAGCACCTCCAGTTGGATCGCATCGCGCGCCGCTTTCACGAGCACTTCCTTTTCGAAGCGGTTCGGATCGACCGGCTCGGCGGCCGGTAGCACGGCCGGCGATGCGAGCCACAGGGCGAGAAGAAGCCGCGGACAACCCGGGCGGAAACGGAAAAAGGAGCGGTGGGTTTTCATTTTTCGATTCGGATTCTATCGTCCGGATTTCGAGCGACGGACGGGGTTGGGGTAGATGGGCCTGGGGTCGAAGACAGGGCGGATCAGGCGTAGGCGCGAGCCACCTGACGCTGCGTGCCCAAGCCGTCGATGCCCAGTTCAACCACATCGCCGGGCTGCAGGAAAATCGGCTGCGGCTTGAGTCCCAGGCCGACCCCGGGCGGCGTGCCCGTGCTGATTACATCGCCGGGCAGGAGCGTCATGAACTGGCTGATATAGCTGACCAGCTGTCGCACGCCGAAAATCATCTGCGCCGTCGTGCTGTGCTGGCGCCTCACGCCGTTGACGCTGAGCCAGAGCTTGAGCGCCTGCGGGTCGGCCACTTCATCGCGCGTGGCCAGGAACGGCCCGAGCGGCGCAAAAGTGTCGCAGCTTTTTCCCTTCACCCACTGGCCGCCGCGCTCGAGCTGCCACTCGCGCTCGCTGTAGTCGTTGTGCAGCGCATACCCGGCCACATGCTGCATCGCGTCCGCCTCACTCACGTAGCTGGCGCGCCGGCCGATGATGACGGCCAGTTCCACTTCCCAGTCCGTTTTCTTCGAGCCGCGCGGGATGACGACCGCATCGTTCGGCCCGGCGATGGACGTGGTGCTCTTGAAAAAGAGAATCGGCTCGGGCGGGATCGGCATGCCCGATTCCTTTGCATGGTCCGCGTAGTTCAGACCCACGCACACGATCTTGCTCGGGCGCGCCAGGCACGGCCCGAGGCGCACATCCGGAGCGATCACCGGAGCGGAAGCGGCATTTGCCTGCGCCCAGGCGGCCAGCCGCGCCAGGCCGTCGCCGCCGAAGAAAGCTTCGTCGTAGTCGGCACCGAAGCCCGAGGCATCGATGCGCCGGCCATCGCTGAGCAGCAGGCCGGGAATTTCATGACCGGACGCGCCGGTGCGAATCAGTTTCATGGTGTGCGGGGGATCAAAACCGAGAGGAAAGGTCAGAGGTCATACCTGTGGCCAAACGCTGTCAATGGCCGAAACTTCAGGTCGGAGAATCCTGGCCGAGACGCCGCGCCCGCGAAGCTCCATCTTGAAGAGATACCCATGGCTGGCGTTGGGGCCAGTCGGGGTCACGTGGGGGTGTTCGGCCTTGGGGGTCGGGCCGCAGTTTGTCCCATTTCGCAGGATGGGGGTCGAGCCGTTAACCCGCGATCGCGGCGGCGGGAGAATTTCCTTAAGGGTTTCAGCGGCCGGTCCGTCTATGCGATTTCTATGTCACGCCGCACGCCCGCGGAATACCCAAATTTTGCCTTCCGCCGAAGTGCGAGGCCCACAAAGATTCGACGCCGCGCACCCCGCGCGCAGTCCCGGCTACCCCTCACCATGCACCCCACCCGCCTGCTCTCTGTCTCGCTTTCTCTCTTTCTTCGCGGTCTCAGCCGCCCGCGCCGTACTTGCTCGGACTCGACCACGAAAAGCTGAGCTTCTACCACAACGGCATCAACCGCCGCCTCACCGACGTGCATGGCCACGTCCTCAAGGCCCTCTTCACCTGATCTACTCCCCATGCCAACATTCCTCCGCCGCCCGGTCATTGCGCTCCTCTCGCTTTCATTCATCGCGCTTCACGCGTCCACGACCGACGCGCCGAAACGCCGCGCCTGGGAGGATGCGCCCGCAGAACAGAGAGCAGCGTGGGAACGCCAGAAAGCCGCGCTCAAGATCCTCGACATCTCACAGGAGACGCAGCGCCACGTGATCATCGCCCAAGGCACGCCGCAGGACTACCACGCGCACCCGACGACCGCGATGCTCGCCGACAACCGCACGATCCTCGCCGTGTGGAATATCGGCCACGGCGGACACGGCGGCCCGATGGCGCGCAGCGAGGACGGCGGCCTCACGTGGACCCGCCCCGACGAATCGCTCCCGCCCAACTACCGGAATTTCAAAAACTGCCCGAGCCTCTACCGCATTGTCGATCCGCAGGGAAAGGAGCGGCTATGGATCTTCGCCGCCCGAACGCTGACCGACAAGGAAAGCCCGCGTGAGATTCCCGGCCGCTTCCAAGGCTACATGCCGCGGATCGTGAGCGAGGACGACGGCCGCACGTGGCGCGAACTGCCGCCGCTCGGCGATCGCATCGCGATGGACAATCCATTTCGCAACGTGATGACGTTTTCCAGCATCGTGCGGCTCAAGGACGGATCGTCGCTCGGCCTGTTTCACCGCGGCGACGGCCTCGGCGAGGGCGGCACGCTGCAGGTGCTGCAATCGATCACGCGCGACGGCGGCTTCACGTGGTCACAGCCGGTGGTCGTCGCCGACGGCCACGCGATCGCGCCCAAGCTTCCGTGCGAGCCCTACGTCTTCCGCTCGCCCGACGGCACCGAGCTCTGCTGCGTCATGCGCGAGAACAAGCGCACTGGCACGAGCCTCGTGATGTTCAGCCGCGACGAGGGGAAGACGTGGAGCAAACCCATGGACACCCCGTGGGGCCTCACCGGCGACCGTCACCATGGGATTCGCCTGCCCGACAGCCGGCTCGTGATCGTGTTCCGCAACTCCGCGCCGCTCGCACCCGCGCACTTCATCGCGTGGATCGGCACCTACGACGACATCAAGCAGGGCAAGCCCGGCCAATATCGCGTGAGCCTGCTGCGCACGTTCAAGGACGGCTTCTACCCCGGCATTCACCAACTCCTCGACGGCACCATCGTCGCGACGACCTACACGACCTACCGCGAAAACGACGGCGGCTGCTCCATCGTGAGCGTGCGTTTCAAGATTGAGGAGATTGAAGCACTCTACGCGCGGACGAATCCATAACCACCGCACACGGGTGCGACGCGGGAGGGGTTGGCGGCACTCCCCATGAAATCCGCGGAGAAACAAGCTTCGGCTCCGGCTTCACGTGTCGTCGGCCGCCGATGGCGAGGCTCGGTCGCGATCACAACGGCAACCGGAAGCGACCGCTCACTTCAAAGCCTGCAGTCGTTTTCCCAACTCAGCCAAGCCGAGCACCTCGGTTTCTGCATCCAGCGGGAATCGGTCGTCGCCCGGATAAACGACAAAGCGTTTGGCCGGCTTCAGATCGGCGCAGGCGAGATGAAACCCCCGTTCCAATTTCGGCGCGGAGCTGCGCTTGATTTCGACGGCCCACAATTTGCCGCCCGGCAGGGTGAGGACCAGATCGATTTCCGCGCCGGCCGCGGTCCGGTAGAAGTTAGCCTCGGTCCCGCGGGGTGCCAGAACGAGCAGGGTCTCGAGGACGAAACTCACCCAGCTCGGGCCGACCACGGGGTGCCCGAGCAGTTGCTCCTTGTTCCCCAAGCCGAGCAAGGCGTGGACGAGGCCGCTGTCGCGCACGAAGACTTTCGGCGATTTGACGAGGCGTTTGCCGACGTTGCGATGCCATGGGAACAAGCGGCGCACGATCAGCAGATCGACCAGCAGATCAAGGTAGCGGGCCACCGTCTTGCCGTCGACGCCGAGCCCTTGGGCCAGCGTGGCCGCGTTGTGCATCCCGGCCTGATGGTGCGCGAGCATCGTCCAGAAACGCCGCAGCGTTTCAGCCGGGATGCGGGAGCCAAACTGCGGAACATCGCGCTCAAGATAGGTGCGGATGAAATCTTCCCGCCAGTCCAAGCTGATCCGGTCGTTTGCAGCCAGGAAACTCCCGGGAAACCCACCGCGAATCCAGAGGCGGTCCATCCGTTCGCCATCAACTTCAGTCGCATCGAAGGGAGTCAACTCCAAGTATGAAATCCGCCCGGCCAAGCTTTCGCCGGACTGCTTCAGCAACTCGACCGAAGCCGATCCAAGGAGCAGGAATCGGCCGCCTGCTTTCCCGCGCCGCCGGCCCTGATCAATCAGTCCGCGCAGAATCTGGAAAATCTCCGGCGCACGATGCACCTCGTCCAAAATGACCAACTTGTCTTCGTGCTCCGCGAGGTAGCGGCCCGCATCCGCCAGCTTCGCGCGGTCGGCCGGCGATTCGAGGTCGAGATAGAGGGACGGTCGCGTCGCTCCCATCTCTAGGGCTAGCGTCGTCTTGCCCACCTGCCGCGGCCCTAACAGTGCCACGGCCGGGCTATGGTCGATAGACTCGTCAAGTTTGTCGCGGATCCGGCGTTTTATCATCCTAGCAATAGTGGCGCGTATTGCCAGATTTGCAAGGATGCCATTTACGCACTTCGGCGCGCTTTGGGCCGCCATCACTTGTTCTCTTCAGACGAGAGAAGGGGGAGGGAGGGATTGGCGCGATCCCCTTTGCACTTGCCTCACCCCGCACCGGCGGCAACGGCTTCGACGCAATTTTGGCCCACCCCGCCGTGAGTCTACCAACGCCGCAACGCCTGCCGACCGCCGAAGAGAACCGCTGGTTCTCCGAGGAAGTGCACGTGCATGAGCCGTCGTTGCGCGCGTATCTGCGCACGCAGTTTCCGTTCGCGCCGGATATCGACGATGTCGTGCAGGAGTCGTTTCTCCGGCTCTGGCGGGTCCGCATGGGGCAGCCCGTCCGCTATGCGAAGGCTCTCTTGTTCAAGGTGGCGCGGCACCTGTTGATCGACACGGCGCGGCGAAATCAGATTTCTCCCATCGACCACGTAACAGATTTGGCTGCGTTGCCCGTCATAGCTGATGGAAGGTCAGGCCCCGCTGAGGCCGCCTGCATACGCGACGAAGTCGTCTTGCTCGCGGCCGCCATCGATGCCCTGCCGGCCCGTTGTCGTGAAATCCTCATCCTCCGCAAACTCCGTGGCGTGACGCAAAAGGCGATCGCCGCCCAGCTTGGCCTCTCGGAACAAACCGTGCAGGTCCAGGTGTCCCGTGGCGTGCGCCGCTGCGAAGACTTTCTGAGAGCCCACGGCGTTCAGCCCTGATCCGATCATGAAACGTCCTCCGCCATTCAATCACGACCGTATCGAGGCGGTCACCACGCCGATCCCTGCGGCGATCCGCGCAGCGGCGGCGGACTGGGTGGCTCGTCGCGACGCCGGGTTGTCCGTGCGCGAGGAGCTCGACTACACCGCGTGGCTCGACGCCGCCCCCGCGCATCGCACCGCCGCAGATGGCCTTGATCTTGCGTGGAAGACTTTGGACCGCCCGCTCGCGAACGGAGCGGCCGACGCCGTGCTGGGCCAACTCGCGTTCCGCGCCCGGCAACGGCGCCAGCGACGCACCGTCGCGCTCGGAGTTGCGTCGCTCGTCCTGCTGGTCGGTGCAGGCCTCGGCTGGCAAGCCAGCCGCCCGCCGCCCGACTTGAGATCGTCGGCCGCCGTTTCCGCAGTCGTTCTGCTCCCGTCGATCCAATGGCTGCCTGATGGTTCGGTGGCCGAATTGCGGGACGGCGCGGAAATCACAGTGGCGTTCACCGACGGCCAGCGGCGCGTCATCTTGCGAAGCGGCGAAGCGTATTTTAAGGTCGCGAGGAATCCTGCGCGGCCCTTCGTCGTCGCGGCGGGCGGCGTGGAGGTTCGCGCCGTCGGCACCGCCTTCTCCGTTGATTTCGGACAGAGTGCCGTCGAGGTGCTCGTCACTGAAGGTAAAGTCTCCGTGGCAACGCCTCCTCGTAACTCGGCACCGGCCGGCGCGACGCAGCCAATGCCCGAGCCCCTCTTCGTCGACGCGGGCCACGGCCTCACCGTCCTCGCGTCAGCGCGCCCAAAAGAGGCGGAGAGTCGTCCGGTATCCGCCGCCGACCTCCAGTCGCGATTGGCTTGGCGCAGCCCGCGACTGGAATTTTCCGGCACGCCTCTCATCGAAGCCGTCGCCCTGATCAATCGTCACAACCGGGTGCAGTTTATCATCGAAGATCCCGAGCTGGCACGCACGCGGGTCAGCGGCATTTTCGGCGCGGTCAACACGGCCGCCTTTGTCCGCCTGCTCGAATCCGGTTTCGACATCCAGTCCGAGCGGCGCGGCGCCGATGAGATCGTCCTGCGGCAAAAGCCGTAGTGCGGGAACGCGACAGCCGTAAGTTGCCTCAGTTTACGCTCACCTGCAAGCAACTGAGACGCGCCCGGCCTGGTCGGTGCTGCGTAAATTCGGTTTCCTTCTCGCAGTCGCTCCCTACGGTGCATGGACTGCGTACTCCGACCGGTTCTGCGTCCGGAGTGTCGTCCCATTTCCCGTGCATCGTTCTCTCCGCCGCCCACTGACCATCGCCACCGTCTTGGCGTGTCTCACCCTGCGAGTTTTCGCTGCCGACGTTCCGATGGGCACGCGGCCTAACGTCCTCTTCATCGCCGTCGACGACCTCAACGACTGGATCGGGCCGTTGCGCGGCCATCCGCAGGTCAAGACGCCGCACATCGACCGCCTCGCGCAGCGCGGCGTCACGTTCACCAACGCCCACTGCGCCGCTCCGCTTTGCAACCCGTCCCGCGCCGCAGTCTTCAGCGGCCACCAGCCGTTTCAAACCGGCGTGCTCGCCAACGACGAGAAAGCCATCCGCACCGCGCGGCCCGACCTCGTTTTGATCCCTCAGCACTTTCAACAAGCCGGCTATCGCACCTATGCGACGGGAAAACTCCTGCACCAAAAAGGCACCGGCCTGTGCGAAAGAGAGTTCTACCCTGAACAGCGCTGGAGCCCCTTCGCGCCCGCCGCGACCAGCTACACCGCTGAGGAACTGCCCTCCAAGGGCTCCGCCAACCCGCAACACCGCACCGTCCTCAAAGGCCGTCCCGTCGTCCTCCCGCTCAACCGTATGCCGAGTGACCGCGCCGCCGCTTCCCCCGGCGGAGAATCCTTCGACTGGGGTCCGCTCGAAGTGGACGACGCCGACATGGGCGACGGCCAAATCGCCGACTGGGCCGTGCAACAAATCCGCAACCAACCGCCCGCCTCCGCGCAGCCCTGGTTTCTCGCCGTCGGATTTTATCGTCCGCATATCCCGCTCTTCGCGCCGAAAAAATACTTCGATCTCTACGCCGGCCTCGACATCCAGCTCCCGGTCGTAAAGGCCGACGACCTCGCCGACCTCAGCGCCACCGGTCGCAAATGGGCGAGCGATCCCGTCACCGCCGGCTCCCACGCCTCCGTGATAAAACACGGTCAGTGGAAAGCCGCCGTGACGGCTTACCTCGCGTGCGTCTCGTTCATCGACGCGCAGGTCGGCAAACTGCTCGACGCGCTCGACGCCAGCCCCGCCGCAGCCAACACCGTGATCGTCTTCTGGGGCGACCACGGCTGGCACCTCGGCGAAAAAGAACACTGGGGCAAGTGGACCGGCTGGCAGCGCTCCACCCGCGTGCCACTCATCGTGGCCCCCACAAAAAACGCCACGACGGGCAAATCCTCCCGCGGCGCGACCTGCGCTGCCCCCGTGGGCCTGATCGATCTCTATCCAACGCTGGTCGACGTTTGCGGCCTCGCGCCGCGTCCCGGCCTCGCCGGCAAATCCCTCGCGCCGCTGCTGCAAGACCCGACGACCACGTCCGACCGCCACATCCTCACGAGCTTCGATGTCGGCAACTTCGCAGTGACTGGACCACGCTGGCGCTACGTCCGTTACGCCAACGGCAGCGAAGAACTCTACGACTCCGTCAACGACCCGCACGAATGGACCAACCTCGCCGGTCGCCATGAAGTGCGCGCTGCCCAACAGGCGATGGCCGCAAAAATTCCGGTCGTCGCCGCCCACCCCAACGACGCTTCCGAGCCCCCACCCAAGTCCGGCCGCAAGAAAAAGAACCCTGCGCCGTAAACCCGCTTTCCGCCGCAACGAGATTTTTCGCCCTACTTTCCCGGCGTTCCCCACCTCACTTCTCCGGCCACACCGCCACCGAACTGCCGAAAGCCGAAATCCTGAAGTCCAAACGCGCCGACTACCGGCGCACTTGGTAGGCCCGCCTCAAAACTCCCGAGCCCACCGCCGCCGCCCGCCTCACATGGTGGGAAAAAGCCCACAGCCTCACACCGTGAATCGGCTGCGCCCCGCCGTCGTCCAGCGTGTTTCACCACCGCAACCTCTCGGGGCTGGGATAAGAAGATAGCGAAAACGAGTCCTTGAGATTACCGCGTTCCGGACGCCTCACCGACGCACCGGGCGCGCCTTACGGGTCGGTTCAAACGCTGCAGGCTCGGGCCACAGATGCGGCAGTCGGGCTGCGAGCAACGAACCGTGCTCTCTGGCGGCCCGCGGCCGACAACGCAGACCAATCGGCCCGCGGCGGCGCTCTGCACGCGCGGGAGCACTGCCGGCAAATCTCAAGCGCCCAAAAGATTCAGACTTTGATTTGCCGGGTAGCCGCGAGCGCCATCGAGTGATGATCCGTCCACTCGCTGGCGCTCTCGGCTACCGAAAAGTCCAGAGTTCAAAGGACGTTGGCATAATGCCTCCATCCACTCCGCGCTCGATCTAGGGCCTCGCGGCAAAAACCCTCTGACTACCCCGCTCTTCCCACGCCCCACGGTGAAAACGTCACCACTACCGTGAGCCAGACGATCGCCAGCACCACGAGCGTGAGCCGATATTTGCGGCGCTCGCCCGGACTCATCGAGTTTCCGGCGGCAGCGGCCGTGAGATCGGCCACTTCGGCCGCACCGGGATTCGCACCGCCGCTGCGGCTGACCAACGCCATCGTCGCTGCACACACCAGCGTGATCACAAAGCCGCAGTTCAACGCACTGCGCAAATAGCGCGGGAGTTGCGCGACGATGTCAGGCTGGCCGAGGGCCCAAAATGTAATCGCCCCGAGCACCGTGCCCACCGTCAGCGTGGCCACGGCACCACGCGGCGTCGCCCGGCGAGTGAAGATGCCCGCTACGACACACACGAAAACGGGCGGAGCGAGCAGCGACCAGATTTGTACGAGATAACCGTAGACGCCCTTGAATTGCTTGATCTCTGGCGCCAGCACCGCACACAGCACCAACACCAACACCATAATGCCGCGGCCCATCCGCACGCGCGCCGGCTCGGTGAATTTCGGTACGAAGCGCAGCACAAAATCATACGACACCATCGAAGCCGCCGCGGAAAGACCCGCCGCCACCGTGCCGAGAATCGCCGCGAGCAATCCCGCGAGCACGAGTCCCGCGAGGCCCGGTGGCACATAGGTCGACACCAATCGGGCATAAACTTGGTCGGCCTGCGCCAGCCCGGGACTCAGTTTCGCCGCAATCACACCCGGCGCCGCGATGATGAAGAGCGCAAGAATCTTCAGAAACGCCGCGAACACCGCGCCCATCTTCGATTGATACACACTCCGCGCCGCGAGTGCGCGCTGCACGTAGTCGTGATCCGTGCAGTGCCCGTGCACGGCGAGCACCAGTCCACCCGTAATCATCGGCAGCCAGCCAAAGGCGTGATCCCACGGCAGCACCACGGTCCACAGGCTGTTGCCCGCCGTGCCCGTGGTGGGCAACACCGCCGCCCACCCGCCAGCCGCCGAGAGCGTCAGCAGAAACGTAATCGCTCCGCCGAGAATCAGCAGCGAAGTCTGCAGGAGGTCAGTCCACAACACCGAGCGGAGTCCGCCGAAAATCGT
>SYGN01000320.1 GCA_005799525.1 Opitutaceae bacterium
GCGATGGGTTCATCCTACCGTGGATACTGACATCGGCACGCAAGTGACCGGTGCCTGTTTCAACCGCCGGATGCGGAAAACCGCACGTCCGATGATGTGGAAGGGTCACGGGGCGCAATCCCCGTGACCCCAGCCGATCAAAAAAAACTGCAAAAAAACCGCCGGTCGCGGGACCGGCGGTTGGACGAGTAAAACGGCGTGAGAATTCCAATTTCAGAACCGACCGTCGACGCCGAACTTGAGCGTGCGTGGCACGACCCATTGCGCACGCACCCGAGAATCCATGAACATATACTGACGGGGGCCTTCTTGGGCCAAATTATTAACGTTGAGGAAGAGGGTGGTGTCTGGCCGGACCCGGTAGGTCACTCCCACATTCATCATTTTCCACGAGTCCCGATAAATATTGCCGTTGCCGGGTGAAGTCAGGCTGTAGGCCACCGGGTAACCGCCAGTGTAGTTCATATCGAAAGAAGCGCCAAACTTCTTGTAGGCATAAATCAGACCGGCGTTGTAGGCGCGGGGAATGAAACCAGCCACCTGACCATTCTTAAGATCGACGGTGCCGGCAAACTTGCCAGATGTCTCGAGGTAGGTGTAGTTAGCGCGAATCGTTAGGCCTTTGAGAATGCCGGGCAAGAACGAGAGGCGCTCACGGAAATCGAATTGGAGACCGTTGAGTTTCGCATCACCGAGGTTCGCGGATTGGATGATCTCATAGCCACCGTACAGGCCGTCGAAGCCGTTGTCATTGCCCTCGGCAACCAGTTGTCCGGAGCGACCGGCCGCGCCGATGTATTCCTTGATGTTCTTCCGGTAGCCATGAATCTCGAATTTGCCCGAGTTACTGAAGTAATATTCGAGCTTCAAGTCGATGGCATCGGCCACCTGCGGCTTGAGGCCGGGGTTGCCCATCGTGACGGTGCGAGCGGTATCATTGGCCGACGGTGCAGCTACGAGGCCGGCCAGCGCCGGGCGGCCGTAGGTGTTGGACCAGCTGGCGCGGGCCTTAAAATTCTTCGTGATATCGTAGGCGAAATGGATGCTCGGGAAGAATTTGTGATAGCCACCATCGCGGGAGAGTTTCGCGTAGTCCAAGGCCGCCCGTTTGAAGTGATCGGGCTCAGCTGCAACCGTAGTCGTGCGGGCGCGGAAATAGGTGAAGGTGTCCGTCGTGACCCATTCGCCGCGCACGCCGCCGACGACGGTCAACCGACCGAGCTTGGTCTGGCCCTGCAGGTAGGCCGCGTCGACGCCTTCTTCCATGATGCGGCGGTTGGTGTATTGCTGCGTCGCCGTGAAATTCACATCTTCATACCAGAGTGCGCTATTGCCCAAGGTGGTGCTGATCGCAGCCGGTTCGACAACCGGGAGGCGGGGTCCACCATTCAGGCGCTCGAACTCCGTGAGCGGCATCAGGGCGTTAGCCGGAAGGACCGACCCGACGACACCGTACCAGCGGCGGGGATACACCGGGCGATTATTAACGCGACGGTTTACCGTATCGACACCGGTCTTGAGCGTGATGGGCAGCTGCGTCGGCAGCAGATAGGACGCATTGATCGTGGCACTGACTTCGTTGGTGTCCGTTACCGTGTCGCGCTTGTTGAACACGGTCGAGGTCACGGGCACCGGCTGCGTCGACGTGTTGGCGGCGGTGATCACAAACGGCGTGTAGCTTGCGATGTTGTAGACGCTGGCCCCGCCCGTCTGGGTAAAAACCTTCCCCTGCTGGTCGGAGTTATCGAGCATGAATCCGATCGCATCGCGCGTGCGTAAACCGACCGTGCCGTTCTCCCGTTCGCGGCCGGCACCAGAATCCCAGTGCGTATTGCTCCAACGGTACGCGTGGTCGACTTTCAAACGACCCCAGTTGTGGTCGATGGCCAGCGTGCCCGTGGGGTTTTTGCTCGTGAAGGAATAGCGCTGCGGATTCAGACGCATTTGGGCTGCGCCGACGGCCACACCACCGGGCTGGAGCGCGGTATTGTTAACGGGGAGAATTTCGATGCGGTTAGCGGTGTAGCCCGCCTTGATCGCCCCGTTCGGATTCGTGACGGGATCATTGACGGTGAGGTTGGTGGAGACCCAAGGATTGACCGCCGTGTAGTGGAAAAATGGTTCGGAACCGGCATTGTAAATGAAGCGCAGGGAAGCGTTCGTCGTCTGCGATACCCGATAATCAACCCGCCCCGTTAAGGCGGTCAGGAAACGGTCATTCAAGCCGCTGGTGCGGGTGTAGTCGCGCAATTGTGCTACCGGGTTGACGGTGTTTTCGTAGAGGTTGGTGGCCCAATTGTGTGGATTGAGCACTTCCTGATACGAAGCCGTCACGACGATACCGAGATTGCGCCGTCCACCCAGCACATCGAAGACCTCGGTGTGGCTCACGCTGAAATCGGGACGCCAGGGGCGCTCGGCCACGGCCGCATTTCGCTTGGACCACGATGGAAAATAGCGACCGGACGCGGTGTAGCTGGTGCGGCGCCGTTCAGACATCGAGAAGGACGAACGGGTTTTCAGGTTGATCTGACCACCGAGCGAATCGGCGCGTTTGTCAGCGGTCTGGCCGTTGATGATTTCGATCTGCTCATAGTTAGAGGCCGAGAACGAGTGCAACGTGGCGGTGCGGCCGTCGCCGCCGACACCGGTCGTGGACATACCGTCGACATTCAACCGCGTGTAACTGGACGGCTGGCCACCGATGCTGATATTATTAATCAACATATCTTCGTCCGTCGTGAAGGTAATACCGGGAAGACGAGAGGCGAGCTCGCCGACGTTTTGGGTTGGGAGAATGCCCCACTCATCGAACGCGGTGACGTTTTTCACATTGAGGGCATTCCGCTGTTCGGTGATCGCGAGGGCTTGGCCTTCCTTGATCGTAGCTACGGTGAACGCTTCCATCACGAGAACATCCGAGGTCTTTAGTTCGAGGTCAGCCTGTGTCACCGAACCATTAGAAACCGTTACCTTTTGCCGGCCCTCGTTGAATCCTGAGTAGGTAATCACGAGATCAACGGCTCCGACCGGCACGCCCTTCATCACAAAGCGTCCCGCGTTGTCCGTGAACTCAACCAGCTTGAGCGACGGAATAGACACGGTTGCGCCCTGCAGCGCGTTGCGCGTACTCGCGCTCGTCACGGTGCCCGAGATCGAGCCGGTCGAGGCGGATTGAGCCTGCGCAACCGACACGGCGAGCGCGGCGAAGAGGACCAAGAGGCTCGTGGGCAAACGCCACAGCCGGGGAATTACACTGACGATACGGGAGTAGTTCATGGTTTTACGGGTTCGCGGACGGTTAAAAGAGTGATCTTCCCGCCGCTCAGAAAAGACCGAGGATACGAAAATATAGTAAGCCTGCGGCGTTGTGCGAGTCCATGATTATCTTGGGTGGCTCGTTCCATCGAACGATGCAAAGGATGAGCTGGCGTACGACCGGCCAGTCGCCAAACGTTCGCCAAACGATGCACGCCCAACCCTGCCCCTCGACTGTATTGCCACCAATGCTCGCGCTGCTTCGCGGCACCCTCCTCGGCCGATTCCTCGCCGCCACGGTCGTCGGCCTCTCGCTCGCGACGGTCGCAGCCGCACCGTTCAAACCGCAAAAACTGGCTGCCATGGATGCGGCCGTCGCCGAGGCCATCACCACGCAAAAGATTCCCGGCGGTGTGCTCTGGTTCGAACGCGACGGCGAAGTCTACCGCAAGGCTTACGGTCAACGCGCCCTCTCGCCGACCGCCGAGCCCATCAGCGAGGACACAATCTATGACGCGGCTTCGTTGACCAAGGTCGTCGCGACCACCACCGCCGTCATGCAGCTCGTCGAACGCGGCAAACTCGAGCTCGACGCACCCGTCGTCCGCTACCTCCCGGCCTTTGCGCAACACGACAAAAGTGCCGTCACCGTGCGCCAGCTTCTCATGCATCACTCGGGCTTGCGTCCGGACGTCGACACCAACCCCGTCTGGTCCGGCTACGAAACCGGCGTCACCCTCGCCTGCCAGGAAAAACTCCGCAGCACGCCCGGGAGCACCTTCGTCTACAGCGACATCAACTTCATTATCCTCGGCGAACTCGTGCGGATCGTGAGCGGTCTGCGACTCGATGGCTACACCGCGAAGGAAATCTTTCAGCCACTTAAAATGGTCGATTCCGGTTTCCTGCCGCCCGCCGCTAAACTCGCGCGCGTCGCTCCCACCGAACTCACCGACGGCCAGATGTTGCGCGGAGTCGTCCACGATCCCACGACCCGCTTCATGGATGGCGTCGCCGGCCACGCGGGACTTTTTACCACGACAAAAGATCTCGCGCGCTTCTGCCGCATGATCCTCGGTGGCGGCCAACTCGACGGCGTCCGCATTTTGAGCGCCGCGACGGTCGCCGAGATGGCACGTATCCAAAACGACGGCTCGGACCGGCGTGGGCTGGGCTGGGACATCGACTCGCGTTTTTCGGGTCCGCGCGGCCGCTGGTTTCCCGCCGGCGCATCGTTTGGGCACACCGGCTTCACCGGCACCAGCCTGTGGATCGATCCCGGCGCGCGGGCGTTTGTGATTTTCTTCAGTAATCGCGTGCATCCCGCAGGCAAAGGCGACACGTCCCCCGTGCGCCGCACCCTCGGCACCCTCGCCGCCGAAGCGATCGGTCGCGACGCCGGCGCCGTGCTCAACGGCATCGACGTGCTCGTGCGCGAAGATTTCGCCCGGCTGCGCGGCCTGCGGATCGGCCTCATCACGAATCACACCGGCCGTGACCGTGAGGGTCGCGCCACCATCGATCTGCTGCACACCGCGAAGGACGTGAAACTCGTCGCGCTCTTTAGCCCTGAGCACGGCATTCGCGGGGTCGCCGACGACAAAGTGGGCGACTCCATCGACGATAAAACCAAGCTGCCCGTTTACAGCCTCTACGGCGAATCGCCGCCGCGCGGGAACTTTGCGAGTGCCGCCGACTACGACCTGGCCGTGATCCGTGCCCGCGCGCCCAAGCCGGAGCAGCTGCGCGACATCGATGCGTTCGTCTTCGACATCCAAGACATCGGCGCGCGATTCTACACTTACTCCGCCACGCTCGGTACCGCATTGGAAGCCGCCGCCCTCGCCAAGAAAAAATTCTTCGTGCTCGACCGCATCAACCCGATCGGGGGCGTGGGCGTGGAAGGCCCGGTGATGACGCGTCCACCGAGCTTCATCGGATTCCACCCGATGCCCGTGCGACACGGCATGACGCTCGGCGAACTCGCGCGCCTATATAATGCCGAGCGCAAATTCGGTGCCGATCTCACCGTGGTTGCCTGTGAAAACTGGACGCGCAACCAATGGCTCGACGAGACCGGACTGCCTTGGACCAACCCCTCCCCCTCGATGCGCAGCCTCGCGGCGGCGACGCTTTACCCAGGTCTATGCCTGCTCGAAAGCACGGTGGTCTCGATGGGCCGCGGCACGACGAAACCCTTCGAGCAAGTCGGCGCGCCCTTCGTCGATGGCGAGCGCCTCGCCGCCGAACTCAACCGCACGGGAATCGCCGGGGTGCGGTTTGACGCCGTTAAATTTACGCCCCGCCCTGCCCTCTATCCCGGACCGGCGGCGCAATTAAAATACCGCGACGAAGAATGTGGCGGAGTCCGGGCCGTGCTGACCGACCGCGCAAAATGCCCGGTCGTCGATATCGGCATCGAGCTGGCGCTGGCGATGCAGCGACTTTATCCGGACAAATTCAAAACCGATGCGATGGCCCGTTTGCTCGGTGCCGATGAGACCCTTGCCGCCATCAAAGCGGGCAAGACCTTGACGGAAATCAGAGCAGAATGGACCGGCCAACTGAACGCGTTCGAGGCGCGGCGAAGGGCATTTTTGCTCTACGGGACGCCTCCCAAGCGGTAAGCGCTAATTGCGATTTTCGTCGGTCTGGTAGGCAGCGAGCTTGCTCCCGCCCTTGGATCGACGGACCAGCGCCCGCCAGCGGGCTGCTTGTATCGCTGGCGGAAAAATCGGACGGGCGGCTTTCCAGTCGCCCCTCCACGGCGACAGGAATGTCACCGGTCCGTCAGACGCGTGACCTCCGTAGAGCCCGCCGGCAGATGCGACCGCAGCCAACGCACTCAGTGCACCGGAAGCTGGACTCTCCCGCATGATCTGTCACCTCCCACCCACCTCTATGAATCTTCGCCTCCTTACCAGCGCGTTCACCGCGCTGCTGACGCTCTCGTCCGCAGCCGATCGTTCGGTCGCCGCGCCGCGCTCCGCCGCACCAGAAACCATTCTCTTCGTCGGCAACAGCTTCATGTTCGGCTCCGGCTCCGCCGCCCGCTACTACCGCGCTCAGACCGTCACTGATTTAAACGACGAAAAACAAGGCGGCGTGCCCGCTCTCTTCAAAGTCTTCGCCAACCAAGCCGGGCTCGATTTCGCCGTGAGCCTCGAAACCGTCGGCGGCTCCGGCCTCGATTTGCACCTTGAGAAAAAGGCCGACCTCATCGGTCGCCCTTGGGACCGCGTCGTCATGCTCGGCCAGAGCATGCTGGATAACACCAAACCGGGCGACGCGACGAAACTGGTCAAGGCCGCGAGGGAGATTTCCGAATTATTCAGCAGCAAGAATCCGCGCGTCGACATCCGCCTCGTCGCCACGTGGTCCCGCGCCGACCAAACGTATCCGGAAAAAAGAGCGTGGCACGGCAAGTCCATTGAAACGATGGCGCTCGACGTGCGCCGTGGCTGCGATCTCGCCGCCGCCGGCACTCCGCTCATCCGCGCGGTCCTCCCGGTGGGCGAAGCGTGGAACCGCGCCTTCAAAGCGGGCGTCGCCGACCCGAATCCCTACGACGGCATCGCCTTCGGCCAAGTCGACCTGTGGACCAACGACCATTACCACGCCAGCACCTACGGCTACTACCTAGAGGCGCTCGTAATCTTCGGCGATCTCACCGGCCTCGACCCCCGCTCTCTCGGCAAAACGGAACGCGCCGCCGGCGATCTCGGTATCTCCGCAACTCAAGCCGCCGCGCTGCAACAGGTCGCCTACGACGAACTCAAGGCCACGCCGGGTCGCCCCGCGCTGAAGGAATTCACTCCCGCAAAAATCCCCCGCTAAAGCGGCGCCGATGTCGCGATACATTTGTCCCTTGCGGGTATCGTTCGGCTGCCGGACGTAAAACGCCCGCGCGCCATCCTACCACGCGATGCACGGCGCAACTCGATTTCCGCGTCAGAAGCTCACGGTGGTCGTCAGCGTGTAGCTACGTGGGACGATGAAGTTGAAACCGCCGGGCGTGGCGACGCGGGCGGGATTGGTGATGTCGCCGCCAAGCGGACGTTGGACCGTGGAAAAATAGAGCAGCTTGGCCTCGTTGAGGAGATTGCTTACCCGGAAATCGAGTTTCACACCGACCTTCGGGTTGGGCTTGAAGCTGTAGCCGAGGACGCCGGTCCAGAGCGTGTAGGGGTCGCGGTAAACCGGATTCGTGGCATCGAACGCGGGCTCATCGGCGGTGGTCGTGGGGCCGGTGCAGATCGTGTCGCCGCCGCGATAGCCAATAACTTCCTTGCCGCGGTAATCAAGGCCGACCCCGGCGCGGACGTTTTTGAAAAGGCCTTCCTTGACGGTGTATCAATCGTTGCATGACCTCGTGCATCAATAGTGCTAACTCGCATACGCGGTGTCGGGGAGCTGGAAGAACGACTGGATCAATTTACAGCTGCGTTGGATCGAGCGCATAATATTGAGGATGGCATGCTTCATGGCTTTCTTGCCGATCACGAACAGAAGACCAAAGCGCGCCTTGGCTTGATTCCACACTTGTTCGTCAGGATTCAATTCCGGCGCGTAGCGCGGCAGATTTTCCACGACAACTTGGCCTTGGCTGGTCGCGACGTAGTCCTTGAGCGGTGCACTGCGATGGTAGGAAGCATTGTCGGCGATGATGATCAGCGGCCGCTGCACGTCCCGGCGCAATTTTTCGATAAAGGCCACGAAGCGTGCGCCGGTCATGGTGCCTTCAAAGGCTGCGAAGCGCATGTCGCCACGCGGGCTGACCGCACTGATCAAGCGGAGGCTAAAGCGGTCGCCAATATCCTGCACCACGGGCGTCTCACCGATCTTGCCCCAAGTGGTGCCGCGATGCGCATCGGAACGCACCGACGCTTCGTCGACAAAAAAGATCACCGCGCCGGTGCGTCGGGCCAAGCTCTGTAAACTAGGATAGGTCTCGTTCAAGAAACGTTTCAACTCACGTGGTCGTTGTTTGTAGCTCTGATAGATCGGGCGCTGTGGGCTCAGTCCAAGCTGCGCCAGCAAGCGACTGACTGCGCTTTTACTCAAGACCAGCCCGTGCTCCCGTCGCAAGAGTTGCCGGATGATCGCCAGCGTCCACAAGCAGAACTCAAACTGATATTGCAGGGGATCGCCCTTCGTAATCGCGCGATAGAGCCACTGCATCAGCTCGCGGGAAACTTTGCGCGGCCGGCCACTGCGGCCACCCTCCCGCAAGGCTCGCCAGCCTCCCTGCCGATACCACGCTAACCAATCAAACACACTGCGCACCGCCACCCCAAACACCCGGCGACGACGGCGACCGCATCGCCACGTTGGACCGCTTCCACCACCGCCCGCCGCTTCTCATACCTTTGCTGCTCGCGCGGCGTAAATTTTGTTTTCGCTTTCTTTTTCTGGGCCATGAGCGCCGAATGTGCAGATCAATCAAAGTTATGCACGAACTTATGCAACGATTGATAGCAAGGGTGAAGTGCCCGGCCCCGAGGGAGGTGGTCCGACCGAACTACTCAGGAATTAACGGTATCCGAACGCGACTCGCTCGGCCGAGTTCGCCTGAAAACCGCGCCCGTCAACCGCCGATTCTTTTCACCGGAACGTCGTTCTTTTGTGGGATACCCGGCGTGCTGCGCCCGTCGGCGATTAGGCGCTCG
This sequence comes from Opitutaceae bacterium, assembly GCA_005799525.1. Taxonomy (GTDB): domain Bacteria; phylum Verrucomicrobiota; class Verrucomicrobiia; order Opitutales; family Opitutaceae; genus GAS368. The sequence continues at coordinate 8,928 of SYGN01000320.1, forward strand.
CGCACAGCCAGCATCGCCTGCACGCGCTCCGGCTCGCTGGCCGCAAGGTCATACTGTTCTCCCAGATCTTCAGCGAGGTTGAAGAGCTGCGGCACCGTCGTACAGATCAGTTTCCAGGCCCCGTCGCGCACGGTCTGCACGCCACTCGCCGAGCAACTGATCGCGTGCCGGCGCACGGGAGTTTGGCCACCGCGCAGCACGGGCAGCAGGCTGTGGCTGTCTTCACCAGCCTCGGCCGGCAGACGCGCGCCCCATTCCTCCGCAAGCGTCGCGAGGAGGTCGGCGTGATGCACGAGCTGGTCGCACACGGTCCCAGGTTTCACCTCGCCGGGCCAGCGCACGATGAACGGCGCGCGATGCCCGCCTTCCCAGTAGCTCGCTTTGTAGCCACGCAGAGGACCGCTCGGAAAGTGTCCCATCGCCTCGAGAGGTTTAACGCCGATGGTGGACTCGTAACCGTTGTCGCTCGCGAGCAACACCAACGTGTTCTTCTCCACCCCGGCCGCTGCGAGGGCGGCGAGCACGCGACCGACGACCGCATCCGTTTCCATGACGAGATCGGCATAGTCGTTGAGCCCGCTGCGCCCGCGCCACGCCGCGCTCGGCGAGATCGGGGTGTGCGGCGTGGTGAGCGGAAGATAGAGGAGAAACGGCTCGGCCAGCCGCGCGCGCTCCTGCACGTAAGCGACCGCCCGATCACCGAGCGCGGCGAGCACTTCATCGAACCGCCAGTTCGGCAGGGCTGGTCCCTGAAAACTCGCTTGGAATCCGGCCATGTGCTCGGCCGTGAGCAGCTCCGTCGGCACCCCGACCGTACGGTCGTCACGGATAAACGAATACGGCGGCCAGTTCGGCACGTCGGTACCGAAGTAGTGATGGAAACCGCGCGTGGTCGGCCCACCCGCGATCGGCTGGCGAAAGATCGCACCCCACGCCGCGCGGTGCGCCGCGCTAGGCACGGTCACGAGGGGATCGCTGGAGCGTCCCGTCCGGCCGCCGAGCCCCACCAAAAAAGGTTTCTGCTCGGGCGTGATCGGCCAGTCCCAACCGAGGTGCCATTTACCGATGGCCGCCGTGTGATAGCCTTGCTGCTGGGCGAGGCTGCCAATGGTGAGTCGGTCCGGTGCGATGAGCGGACGCTCCCACGGATTCACGATGCCCGACTGCAAACGGCTGCGCCAGTGGTAGCGCCCGGTGAGGAGCGTGTAGCGCGAGGGCGAACACACGCCAGAGGACGAATGCGCATCCGTGAAACGCATCCCGGCCCGAGCTAGCCGATCCATGTGCGGCGTGGGAATTTTTCCGCGCGTGGGGTTGTAGCACTGCACATCGCCGTAACCGAGATCGTCGGCCAAAATTACGACGACGTTGGGTTTGGCTCGGGCGGCGCTCGCCAAGGGGTCCGCCGCGAGTGCGGTGGGCGCGGAAAGCGCGGTGGTCGCGGCAAGCGCGGCGGTCGCCAGCGCGAGGAACCGTGAAAAAAGGGCGCGGATCGTCATCGCTCAAAACACTCCTTTCACGCCGAAAGTCAGGATCGTCCCGAAGGTGACGTTTTCCCGCACATACGAGGGATCGAGTTCGTAGCGGTATTCGCCGCCATTGAAGAGATCGCGCACTTGGAAGAACACGCCGGTCTTGGCCGTGAGCTGGACGCTGCCGTTAAGATCGTAAAGCGTGCGTTGCCGCCGATAGTTGATGCGGCCCGTTGTGGAGAACGGCGTATCGTCGGTGTATTTTGCGCTCACCCTGAAGGCGAGGCGGCGGTGGCGATAGCTGAGCGCCCCGCCCAGCATGTGCGGCACCAAGCCGGCGCGCGGCACCGAGGCATAGGTGCGCGTGTAGCTGCCGGAAATATTCAATCCGCTCAGCACGCCCGGCAGAAACGAGAGGGCTTGGCTGTATTCGACCGTAAGATTGCGAAAGCGGGTCACTCCCGGACGATTGCCCGTCGAGATGAACCGGTAGGTGGAATACGTCGGGTCGTTTTCGTAGCCAAACTCGGAAGCGGGATACTCCTCTGTCGTCACGCTGTCGGTAATCTCGCGCTGGGACGCGGTAATGGCGAGGTTGCCGACCGGCTCGAAGTAGTAGGCGAGACGTCCGGTATAGTTCTTCCCGCGTTCGGGCAGGAGGTTTGGATTCGGGACGTTAACCGTGAGTGCGGTTTCGTTGAACACATAGACGCCGCCGAGATTCGACAGCGGCGGACGATTGATGGTGGTGGCGTAGCCGAGATGCGCCTGAAGATTGCGCGTAACGGAATACTTGATGCTGGCCGAGGGGAACAGGTTGTCGTAACCGCCGGTGCGCTCGATCTTCGGCTGGCTCATGTATTGATACGCTAAGCCAGGCACGGTCGTGGCGCGGCCGTTGGCCACCGCCACCGGAAAGCCGGCCGCTCGCACTTCCGCCGCTGAGCGGGCGTTGAACGCGCGATCAGTGATCTGGGTATCCTCCCAACGAAGGCCACCCTGCACCTGCACGGGCCCGAGCTTGGTGTTGGCCATGGCATAGTTGGCCAGAAACCGCTCTCTGAAATAAGCGGCGCCCGTGATGTAGGCCGTATAAAAATTATCCGCTGTCACCGTGCTCACAAAATATTCCGGGTGCTCGCGAAACTGCTCGCCGAGCGCGACGCGATTCGGAAACACCGGCCCGCGACCGGAGGTCGAAGTGAGCTGCACAGCCTCGGTCTTCCACTGGTAGCTTGGAAAGGCGACGCCGGCGAAGCTGCCGGTCGTCCCGCCACTCGGCCCAACATATTGGTAGGTGTAGGCGGAGTTCGGATTGCGATAGCGCCGATACTCCTCAGTCGCCTTCGTCCCGAACTTAAACCACGTCGGCACGCGCCACCCCGTCGTGAGGCGGGCGTTGGCCTGCGCGAGGTAGATCTCATCCTCGGCGAACCGCCCATCGTCCGCGGCCCGGGGGTTGGTGAAGTTGACGAAATCGGAGAAATCACGTCCGGCGGTCTGGGTGAACTGCCAGTCCTTTTCCGTCCGCGAAGTGCGGACGACCGTGAACTCGAGCCCCGTCAGCGCGTTCGTGGGGACATTCACCGGGCCACCCCGGATCATGGCCTCGTATTGATTCGTTGAGATCGAGTAGTGCAACGCACCGTCGAAGACCAAGCCGCCCCGGGAAAACTCAAACTTCGGCGTGAGCGTGCGCGTGCGCGCGATCTTGTGCGAGTGATTCGTGGAGAGCGCGACGGAGCCGCCGCCGTTGGCGATGCGGAAATTCGTCAGGCCATCGCCAATCACGGCCGCGCGGTTCGCGGCGGAGACGGTCACGCCACGGTTGTCGAAGAAAGTGTCATACCAGTTATACATTGCGCCGAGCGAGAGCACCAGCGACGGCGTGGCCTTGAAGTCCACGGTGAGCGTCGGCGTGAAGCGCTCGGAGAGTTTGGGCTGCTGCACGAAAACATTGCTCGCAAAAACATACGGCCGCGTGTCCGTCGGCGTGAACGCCGTGTTGTAGTTCGTGGTCACCCGCTGCTGCAGCGCATACTGATTGGACTCGCTGATATTCAGGACCACGCCGAGGCGGTTGCGGAAAAACACGTCGGAATACTCGAGGATGCCGCCGGGCCGGAATTTGCGCGTCTGCGTGTCACCCGGCCCGTAGCTCGGGCGGAGACTGAAGCGGTCGGTGTTGGCCATGAAATTGGCCTGCCAGCTGATGCGCCGCCCCTTCCGCTCGAAGGCGCGCTTGGTCTTGAGGTTGATGGTGCCCGCAGGAGCGTTGGCATCCATCTCCGCGCTGCTGGTGAAGTTCACCTCGATCCGATCGATGCTGTTGATCGACACTTGGTCGAAGCTGAACGAACGCGCCCCGCCGCCGAGGCCCTGCGAGCCGTCGCTGCTCGCCATTTTGAAACCGTCCACACTCACGCCGACGTATTGCGGGTCCATGCCGCTCAGGCGCGGGCCGCGTGAGTCGGGGCCGACATAGTCGAGATCGACGCCGGGGATGTTTTTGAGAAACTCGCCCACGTTACCCTCGGCGACGTCACCAAACAATTCGGACGACACGCTGTTGGTGATATTCATCGAATTGCGCTGCTCCATGATGGCCTTGGCGTGACCCTCGCGTTCGGAGGAGACGACAAAGGCGCCGAGCTTCACCACCTCGTCGAGCTTCGCGCCATGGAGCGTGCTTTTGAGTTCGAAGTCGTGGGTGATCGTCTGGCCGGCAGCGATCGTTAGCGCCACCTGCGCAGACTTCGTCCCAGTATAGGAGACCGCGATTACCGCCGGACCGGCGGGCACCGGGGTCAGGCGATACGAACCGTCGCTCGCCGTCGTTACGCTCAGCTCAGTACCCTGCAGCCGCACTTCCGCGCTGGAAACATAGTCACGCGTCGTGACGTTGAGCACGCGTCCGGTTACGGCGCCAAAGGCCGTCGCACTGGCATCGGCGGCGGCGAGGCCGGGGACGCCGGCGAGGCCGAGGAACGCACTCAAAACGGTGAGAATATTTTTTGATTTCATGATGGGTGGTGAAGAGAGTTTGTAGACGAAAAAATCGTGGCAGGGCCGGAGCTTGATTCGATCAGCGAGGCGCGCTTTACGATGATCGTGCTCGGCGATTCTGCGGCGACCACGCGCAGTCCCGTACCGGCCACGAGGCGAGCGATTGCGTCGCGCGGAGCGAAACGTCCGCGGAGAGCCGCCGTGCGCACATCCTGCACCGTCTCCGCGAAGAAGGCGATTTCGAGGCCGCCTTGGCGAGCGGCGAGCTTGAGTGTTTCCGCTGCTTCGCCCGCCGCAACGTCGAAAGGGCGCGTGGGTTCGGAGGCCTGCCGACGGCGCGCACTTCGACGCCACCGGCGCGAACAATAAATGGCCGTGAGGACTCTTTCGCTACCGTGAAGAGGGCCTCGCCCCGGACGAGCGTCGCGCGACGTTCCGTCGCGGTGAACTCCATGGTCACCATCGCACCGTGGTTGGGCTCCACCGAGGAGCCGTCTTCGAGAATGCGACGCTTGAGTTCCGCACTCGCGACCACCGCGACCGACGTTGGCGCAGGGGGCGAACGCCACCAAACCGCCGCGAGGGCGATGGCCGCTGCCGCCGCAAGCAGCGTGGGTGTGAACCAACGAATCCTCCGCGGTGGGGCCGCCAGCAAATCGGGATTCGGTTCCTCGCTGTGCTCCGGCCGCCATTGTGCGAGCGCAGCAAAGTCGCCGACGATACTTCGGTGCAGCGCGAACCACTCGCCGTGGCGCGAATCGGCGGCGAGCCAGTCGAGAAACTCGTCCTGCTCGGCGGCGGTGGGCCCTCGGTCGCGCCGCACGAGCCAGTCGGCGGCGGTTTGCGAGCGGCGCTCGGCCTCCGGCGATTCCGGTTCGGGGCGTTTCATCGCGCGGGCCTTCGGTCGGCGAGACGACGCAGCACGAAGTCTGTGCATTTCTTCGTGCCAATCGCGAGCTGCGCGGCGACTGTGCGATCGGAGATACCGAGTTTCTCGCCGATGACGCGTTGCGTAAGGCCGTAGACGATACGCAGCGTCATGACCTGGCGGCAGAGGTCGAGCAAAGACTGGATGGCTTCGTTCAAGAGGGCGCGCTCCTGTTCGCGGGCGACGGTCTCGGGAATGCTGGCATAATCATCCAAGACGTTTGAGAAGTCCGCTTCCCCTAAAAAATCCGTGCGCGACACGGCGGCGAGCTGGTCGACCGCGAGGTTGCGCGCAATCGCGAACAGAAACGCTTTCGGGACCTGCAACTCGCCCGTCTCCCGTGCCCGCAACACGCGGAGAAACGCTTCCTGCACCACGTCGTCAACGGGGAGCCGCGACCCGAAACCCTGCGCGAGCCACGCGCGCAGCATCGGCTCGTGCGGCAGGATTTCCGTATGGAACCAGCGATCAGATTTTTCGGGCAACGAACTCACGGGGTCGTCGCAGAAAACGCGCATTTGCGCGCCACGAGCAAGCGAAAGATCCCGCGAAAGATCGGACCAGGTCGCCGGCCAAGGCGTCGTGCGGTGCGAAAACGCGACCCACCGCCAGGCCGCAACACGCGACTCACGCCTAGCGAGGTGCGCTAGCGTGCCGCGGACGACGTCCTCGGAATAGTCGATCGTCGTGCAGCCGCGGGGCTCAACGAAACAGTCGTGCAGCCGCGCGGATCAACGAGCTGCCTCACGTCGGCTGTCGGCGCGGATTCGTTGGCACAGGCAGGTCTGTTGCACTGCGGTGGGCGGGTCAAATCGAGCGCGGACCGAGGCACGGCTCGACAACCCCTTCGGCATCCCCTCCTATCGTCCAAACTGCTGCGAAATCGCGCACGGCGAGGGCCAGCGCGTGCTCGACTTCAGCACTGGCGAACGCACCGCAATCTTCACTTCCCTCACCTCACCCGATGACGTACCGCGATTTCTCACTCTCGACCACCGCCGCTTCCGCGCTCGCCACCCACGGAGCGGCGACTGCGCTCACGCCATGAATGTTCGCACCGCACTCGGCGCGACGGGAGCCTCGGGGCTCCGCCGCCTCGGCGCCACGCTCGGCGCCGTCGTGCTGGCCCTGACACCGCTGCGCAGCGCCGAGCCCGCGAGCCCATGGCAAACCGTCGCGCACATGCCGGCCGACAACCACGATCTCACCGCTGCCGTCGTGGGCGGAAAATTCTACGTCGCGGGCGGGGTGACCAACGACTACCAAGGCACGGGACAAGTCCGGGCCTTCGACGAAATCTGGGAACTCGATGCGCAAACGTGGAAGTGGCGCGCCGTGGCGAAATTTTCCCGCCCGCGGATCTATTGCGCGACCGCCGCGTTCGAGGATCGCGTGTGGGTCCTCGGCGGCGATGTGCTGCACGCGGACAACCAGCGCCGAGCCTCCGCGCTCGTGGAAATCTACGATCCGCGCACCGGTGCGCTCACGCGGGCGCCCGATCTGCCGGTGGCGCTGCCGAACCCGCTCGCGCTCGCGGCGGCCGGACGGCTCTGGCTCGTCGGCGCGCGCAATCGCACCGACCTCGGCCAGTTCGCGAGCATCGGCCCCGGCGAGAACGCGTGGCGCGTCGAGCCCGAGGCGCTACCGAAGATGTGGGCGCTCGCCGGCGCCGCGCTCGGCGACAAACTTTATGTCTGCGTGCCCGACACGGGCCTCGCTGTATTCGATCCGGGAGCACGCGCATGGAGCGTGATCCCCGGCCCCACTCGGCCGCGCTCGGCGCAAGTCGCGGCTTGGCGCGGCGAGCTCTGGATCATGGGCGGCGTCGATATTGCCGAGCGCACCGCGACGCACCTCTTTCATCCCGCTCAGCTTACGTGGCGCAAGGGGCCCGATCTCCCGACGCCGCTCGCGTGGGGCGCGGCCGGAGTCGTCGCCGATCGACTGGTCGTCACTGGCGGCGCGTGGCTGAGCGATCCGCCCGAGAACCGGAACTACACCTTCACGGACCGGACCATTGCGCTCGCGGCGGAGGCCATCCCGCCCGCGCCCGCAGTGGCCGCCGCCGGCCCGGCGCTCCCGCGCTGGTCGGATCAAGCCTTGCGCGGCACCGGTGGGCCCGGCCTACCGTTCACGAATGAGCGCCGGTTTTCGCAGTTCAAATTCGGCCGTCTCGGCACGCTGCTCCCCGTGCCGACCGCGCGGCCGGACGAACCGGAGCGGCTCCTCCTAATCGAAATCGATGGACCTATCTGGACATTTTTCAACCGGCCGGACGCCCCGCCCCCCGAACGCACGCTCGATCTGCCGGCACGGTTTCAGCGGCCAACCCACACCTACTCGCTCGCATTTCACCCGCGTTATCCCGCAGTGCCACACGTCTTCGTGCTCTCCAACCGCCTGCAACCGAAGCCGGCGGAAAACGTGCTGGCGCGTTTCACGCTCACCCACGCGCCCGGCGCGGCGCCCGTGATCGATCCGGCCAGCGAGCAAGAGATTTTGCGCTGGCCCAGCGACGGCCACAACGGCGGCGAGGTGGCGTTCGGGCCCGACGGCCTTCTCTATGTTTCCACCGGCGACGGCAGTTCACCCGGCGATCCGCGCGACATGGGGCAGCGGGTGGATGTGATTTCCGGTGGCGTGCTTCGGCTCGACATCGAGCGCACCGCCGCAGGGAAAAATTATGCCGTGCCCCCCGACAATCCCTTCGTCGGACGGCCCGACGTGCGTCCGGAACTCTGGGCCTACGGCCTGCGCAATCCGTGGCGGCTCGCCTTCGGCCCCAACGGCGACCTTTGGGCGGCCGACAATGGCGACGATAGTTGGGAAACCGTCCAGCTCATCCGCAAGGGCGCCAACTACGGCTGGAGCGTGTTCGAAGGCTCGCATCCGTTTAAGCGCCAGCACGCGCTCGCGGGGCCGACGCCGCGGCTCACCCCGCCCGTGATCGAGCTCCCTCACTCCGAGGCACGCTCCGTCATCGGTGGCCTCGTGTATCGTGGGGGGAAATTTCCGGCGCTCGCTGGGCATTATATCTTCGGCGATTACGTGACGGGTTCGGTGTGGGCGTTCAAGTGGGACGGCGAGGCACCGCGAAATTTCCGCAAGATCGCCGACACGCGCGGCCCGATCATCGCGTTCGGCACGGATCGCGCCGGGGAAATTTTAATGACACGCAACGACGGCCAGATTCACCGGCTCGTGCCGGTGCCGGCGGCGTTGGCACCCACAACGGAATTTCCGCGTCGCCTGAGCGAGACGGGCCTCTTCGCCTCGACCGCGCGACACTCGCCGGCACCCGGGGTCGTACCTTACGAACTGAACGCCGGCGTCTGGTCCGACGGCGCGCACGCGCGGCGGCTGCTGGCGATAGCCGGTCGGCAAAACGTGACGGTCGATTCGGCGGACGATGATCGCTGGATACTCCCCAACGGCAGTGCCGTGGTACGCACGCTGGAGATAGGCGCGTCGCCCAGCCCGCGGCGCGTTGAGACGCAGCTCATGTACCGCGAGCAGGGCTCGTGGCGCTTTTACACGTACGCTTGGAACGAGGCGCAGACCGACGCGGAGCTCGTGCCCGAGGCGGGCGAGACGCGACCCGTGCCGGGCATCGTGGGCCGTACGTGGCGGTTTTCCGGCCGCAGCGAGTGTGCGATTTGCCATACTGCGCAGACGCATTTCACGATCGGGCTCAGCACGGCACAGCTCAACCGCAACGCCGATTTCAGCGCGCTGGGCCGCCGCGTCGAAAACCAAATCGCGGTTCTGGCCGACGTGGGCCTGCTCAAGTCCGCGCCCGCGGGAGCGTCTACCGAGTGGCCGCGCCTGAGCACGCCGGAGGAGAGGACCCAGCCGCTGGAGCTCCGCGCCCGCGCGTATCTCGAAATTAACTGTGCGCACTGCCACCGGCCGAATGGCGTGGGCGGACGCGCGACCTTTCAGCTCGTCGCCTCGCTGCCACTGGGCAAAACCGGCCTCCTCGACCGTCCGCCGCTCGTGCCGTTGCTCGGCCCGCATTCAAAATTCATCACGCCCGGCGCCCCGGGTAGTTCGGAAATTCTCCACCGGCTCACGCTCAAGGAAGGCGGGCGCATGCCGCTCCTCGGGAGCAAACGGACCGATGAGGAGGGCGTGAAACTCATCCGCGAATGGATCGAGCAGCTTGGCGCGGTGCCGCGAGCAACGAGCGGCGGGAAATAAGTCCGGCGAGCGTACGTTCGTCACCTCGCCCACTCGAATGAACGAGCGCTGCCGGCAGGTGATCCCACGGTCTTGCGTCCGCGTCGGATCAGGGTGCGGGGAATCGCGCTGGCCTCGAGGGGATCGCGGGAAAGACTCCAGCGGCCTCGGCCGTACGCTGCGTTATCGAGCGCAGCGACCGGGCTCCCCATCTGCGGTTGAAAAGTCCGGCGGCTGAAACCTGCGCCAAGCGGCCCGCCTCAGAAACTAATCGTGTTCGTCCACATCACCGAGTGCGGCTGCTGGTAGGGAGTGGCGTTGATCGCCATAAAGTCGGCCCAAGCATTCGGCCCGTAGGAGGTCACGACCACGTTGGTGACCGCGGGTCGGATCGCGCCCCTCGCGACTTCGCTTCACGGTCGCTCCATCGCAAAAATATCGCGCGTGCGCACGTAGGCGTCACCGCCGAGCCGGCCGACGAGATCTAGCTTCGCCGAGTCAGGCCGCCCTTCCGCACCGATCACGCCATCGCTGACATGCGCGACCAAAATGCGGCCGAATATCACGTTGGCCGCGAGCGGGCCTTCGCCGATGTGCACGATGCGGTCGAGCGCGCACTCAAACGCCACCGGGGCGGCGGCGACGCGCGGCGGACGCACGCGTTCGCTGGGCGCGGCAGCGATGCCAAATTTTTCAAACTCGCTCTCTCCATACGGCAGCAGCTCGGCCGTAGAGTTCATCTGTTCGCTCAGCGCGAAGGGTACGAGGTTCACGACGAATTCCGGCACGGCCTCGATATTGCGCGTAGTGTCCTTTTTGGTGCCGTCGCGTTGGTTGACGGGCACGAACATCAGCGTCGGCGGATTCGCGCACACGCCTTGGAAAAACGAAAATGGCGCGAGGTTAGTTTTCCCATCGGCGGAGATCGTCGAGACCCACGCGATGGGCCGCGGCAAGATCGTCGCGATCATCCAAGCGTAAGCTTCGCGGGGGGAAAGGGCGGTGAAATCGAAACGCATGAGAGCTTCGCACGATGGGCGCTGCCTCACCTTGAGCAAGCCGTAGCCGCCGTCGTCGGAGAGCCGAACGCGTTTCAACGCGACCTCTATCAGATTGTGTTGGCAGCCGAGGAACGCGCCATCGCCCGTTGCGTACCGGGAGCCGAATGGAAACAAATCCAGGTCGCGTCGGCCGTGGACATGGTCGGCGGCCTGGTGGACATGGGCGTGATGTGCGGTGCGCCCGAATCGCTTTGGAGCAGGAGGCGCACACGTTGTTTTTCCCCCACGGCCTCCGGCATAGGGTGGGTCTGGGGGTGCGCGCCGGCAGCGGACTCGCGCCCGGCCGCACCAAAGATTCGCGGCCTTGCCTCCGCACGCTCCGCATGGATTTACCGTTGGCGGCCGGCTACGTTGTGACGATTGAGCTCGGTCTCTATTTTATCCCCGCCTCGCTCAACGATCCGGCGCGACGCGAACGTTTCCACGACTGCGTCAATTGGCCGCTGGCCGAACAGCATCCCCACCTCGGTGGCGTGCGCATCGACGACAATCTCCTCGTGCCCCCCGGCACCCCGGAGGACCTGACCGCGTCCATCCCGAAATCATTGTGATCCGCGACCGGCGTGGCGGGCCCAGGGCGGCGTCAAAGTCGGTCGCGCGCCCGGTAATCGTTCTCTTGCCTCTTTCTCTTAATCTTTCTTTCCGGCCGACAAGCCTCTCCGAGCCGGAGGCCTGACGAATAAGAAAGATAAAGAGAAAGAGGAAAGATTGGCGGAACGACTTTGACACTGCCCTGGGCGGGCCCACGCGGCCCAAATTTTCCATGGACAACCGGCACGTTGTCCCTCTCTTTTCCTGCCATGGCACAGTCCGAAAAAAAATCACTTTCGCCCCTCAGTCTCGCCGTCGATGCGGTGCTCGTCATCGCGTTTTTCACCCTCCTCTTCAATTTGGTGAAAATCCACGTGCCGTCCTCCGACCCGAAGATGATCATGCTCTGGAGCGGGCTGACCGCCGTCTGCATGAGCGGAGTGTTTTGGTTGTGCATCCAGATGTTCCGCGTGGTGCTCAAAGCCCAGCGCGAGGCGGGGAAGAAATAAGCCCCCCTCGGCCACCCCGCTGTTTCTCAACGCGCCCTTCGTCCGGGCGCGTTTTTTGGGGCTGCGTCCGCGCGCAGCATCTGTCAGCCACTTCACCAGCGAACATCTCCACGCGAGAGTTGCACGACGGAGTTTGTCCCTTAACCTCCCCTACTACTATGAAATCTGAACTCCCCTCAGATCTTCGCTGCCTCACCCACGCGGGACGATGGGGTTCGCTCGTGGGCATCGCCGCAGCGTTTCTCCTCGCTGCTGGTTGCGCCAACTCCACGACGGTTAAGGTCGATTCGCTCGCCAAACCCAAGGCCGAGGAATCGATTTCCTACAAGATTCTCAACAAAAACCCCGCCGTGGACGACGATTCGTTGCGCTACAGGGAGGCGGCTGGCTACGTGCGCACCGCCCTCTCGGGCAAGGGTCTCTACGAAGCACCGGATGCGCAAAATGCCGATCTCGTAGTCTCGATCGACTACGGAGTCGGCCCACCCCAATCCCGCCGCGAAGTCGTTTCCGAGCCGGTTTACGTCACGTTGCCCGGCCAAATGCGTACTGAGCGCGTGCAGGTCGGTACCGACCGCAACGGCAACCCCGTCTACCAGACCGTCACCGTGCAAGACCCGCCGCGGACGGAATTCGCCGGCTATCGTGAATACTTCGTCACGGTGACCGTCTACGAAAAATTCCTCCGACTGAACGCCACCGAAAACAAACCGGCTGCGGAAGGACGCCCTCCCTCGGAAATTTGGACGGTCGACATTACCAGCGAGGGTGAGAGTAGGGATATCCGGAAGGCCCTCCCCATCCTCGCCGCCGCCAGCATCGACTACGTGGGCAAAGATTCCCTCGGCCAAAAAATAATTCGGATCAAAGACACCGACAAGGACGTCGCCTTCATTAAAAAGGGGATGTGAGCGCGGTCCGGGCGTAGGGGCGGTCACGGTGCGCCATCGATCGGCTGAGGAGCTGCAGGAACCACCGGGAGTCGACCTTCATTCGGTGACGGAATTTGGGCATCGACCCGCCCATCCCGCACCTACGGGAGCCGGCCCATCAGCGACCGACCCAAACGCGATCAGTCCACCGCACTAGCTCCGAGCCTAGCGGCGCGCTCACCCCGAAATCACCCGAGGAGCCTGAGCTTCTCTTTGCGCTTCTCCACGCGCGAGGAGGCGATGATCGCGATCTCGTAGAGCAGATAGAGCGGGATCGCGAACATCGTCTGCGTAATCGGATCCGGCGTCGGCGTGACGATGGCCGCGATAATAAAAATCACGATGACGGCGTGGCGGCGGTATTTCCGAAGAAAGTCGGTCGTCATCACACCCAGCCAGACCAGCAGCACGATCACGAGGGGAAACTCGAACGAAACCCCGACCCCTAACGTCAGCCAGGTTACCAAGCTATAATAACTCCCGGGCGTCCAGCGGATGGCGAAGCCAAACAGCTGGTTAATCTCTACCGAGACGCGCAGCGTGCTCGGCACCAGCAGGAAAAAAGCAAAAGCCGCACCCAACAAAAAGAGCACGAACGCCGAGATGCACAGCGGCAGCACCGCCTTCAGCTCTTTCGGGGTCAGCGCCGGTGAAACAAACTGCCCGACAAAAAAGAGGATAAACGGCAAGGACATCCCCAACCCACCCAGCACACACATCTGGATCACGACGTTAAAGCCCTCCATGATCGAGGTCGTACCCAGCTCGATAATCACCGCCGGAAAATCGACTTTCAGCTGCGTCAACGGCCGCATCAGGACCTCGTTGAACTCCTTCAGCCAAACGCCAATCAACGTCGCGAAGACCACGAACACCACCACGCTCTTGATAATCGTCCCGCGCAGTTCCTCCAAATGATCCCAAAAACCCATCGGCTTCTCGCGCGGCGAGGTCGGCTCGTCGGTCGAATCAGAGTTGTCGGGTTGGTCGGTGGAGTCGCTCAAGGGAGGAAAGGGAAGCGGGATGGTGGGAAGATTTTCTGAAAACGGAAGCGTCTTTCCAGCGATTTTTAACTCAGCGCGGCTGCGCCGTTGACAGGGCCCCTTCCCGCCCTATTGCCTCTGACAGTCTGCGTACTCACCAAACGTTCGTTTTTCCACTCAGATAACCCATCCAATATGGCCGCCAAATCCACCGCCAAGAAACCCGCCGCGAAGGCCCCAGCCTCCGCTCCCAAGAAAACTTCCGCTCCGAAGGCGCTCCAATACGTTTACACGTGGGGCGCCAACCGAGCCGACGGTGACGGTTCCATGAAGAACCTCC
>SYGN01000321.1 GCA_005799525.1 Opitutaceae bacterium
GCGTTGTTGAGGATGTTGGCGGTCTCGTTCATCTCGACCATGAAGGTGGAGTTACCGCGGGCGAGGTCGTCGCTGGCGCCGACGCGGGAAAAAATGCGGTCGACGAGACCGACGCGGCAAGATTTCGCGGGCACCCAACAGCCAACTTGGGCGAGGAGAGTGATGAGCGCGATCTGGCGGATGTAGGTGGATTTGCCGGCCATATTCGGGCCGGTCAGGAGGACGATTTGGGCATCGTCGCAGGCGAGCAGGGTATCGTTCGGGACGAAAGCGGCACTGGCGCCTCGCGCGACGGCGGTGTCGGGTGAGCGGAGCATTTGCTCGACGACGGGGTGGCGTCCCTCGGTGATTTCTAGGATGTCTCCTTCGTCGATGGTCGGACGGCAGTAGTCCCAATCGCGCGCGAGCAAGGCCCAACCGGCGAGGACGTCGAGTTCGGCGAGGGCGTCGGCGGTGTGGGCCAGGGCGATGGAGTCGTCGAGGACGGAAGCGACGAGTTGATTGAACAGTTCGAGCTCGCGCGTGGCAGCGTTTTCCTCAGCGTGAAAAATCTCTTTTTCCTTTTGCTTGAGGGACTCGGTCACATAGCGCTCGCCGCCCACCGTCGTCTGTCGGCGAACATAATCGGCGGGGACCAAGTGCAGATTGGCTTTGGTAATCTCGATGTAGTAACCGAAATTATTTGTGAACCTAACCTTCAGGCTGCGGATGCCGGTGCGTTCTTGTTCACCGCGTTCGAGATCGGAAAGCCAGGTTTTATTGTTCGTGGTGAGAGCGCGGAGACGGTCGAGTTCGGGGTCGTAAGCGGTGCGGAGGTAGTTGCCGTGAGCGAGATCGTTGGGGAGTTCTTCGGCGAGCGAGCTAACCAAGAGTTGCCGCAAAGCCGGTAGTTCCTGGAGTTGAGAGCTGAGCGTGGAGAGCTGAGAGTTCGACCCAAATGCGGAAAGGGAGGAACGTAGCTCGGGGATCTGGGCGAGGGTATCACGGATGCCGCCGAGTTCGCGCGGGTTGCGCAGGCGATTTTGGAGACGACCGAGGATGCGTGGAATATCGCGGACGCTGGCGAGCAACTCGCGGAGCAAGGCGAGACGCGAAGGCTGCGCGAGCAGTTCACCCACGAGGGATTGGCGACGATTGATCTCAGCGAGATCGAGGGTGGGAGAGGCGAGCCAACGTTCCAGGAGACGGGCGCCGGCAGCGGTGCCGGTACGGTTGATGGCGGTGAGCAATGAGCCGTCGCGGGCACCGCGGCTGGAGGCGAAAATCTCCAAGTTACGCAGCGTGGCAGGGTCGAGGAGCAGGGTGCGCGCGCTGCGGTATTCCTGCAGGCCGCGGAGATTTTCCGGTTTCGCGCAGAGATTTTCCGTCGCGTAGTCGACGAGGGTGCCGGCGGGGCCAAGGGCCGGATGCGAATGGACGAGGCCGAAGCCTTGGAGATTCATGACACCGAGCGTGTCCATGACAGTTTTCGCACCAGTGGCGGTGTCGAAGTGGTAGCCCGGGAGTTCGGTGACGAGGCGGGTGGAGGTAAAAGCGTGGAGCGCGTGGACCTCGGTCTGGTCGTGCGGGGCGGCCTGCCAGCGCTCGCGTTCATTTTCGATCACGAGCAGTTCGGCGGGATCAAGGGCGGTGAGCACCGGGAGCAGGTTAGCGATGTGCGTATCGGTCGCGACGCGGAATTCGCCGGTGGAGAGATCGAGCCACGCGGCGTGCAGGCCGTGTCTATCGAGGGCGAGGGCACAGAGGTAATGGTTGCGCGCAGCGTCGAGCTGATTGGCGGCGAGCGTGGTGCCGGGGGAAAGAATGCGCGTGAGTTGGCGGCGGACCAGTTTGCCGGCTTTGGCGGGCTCGGCTTGGTCGCAGATGGCGACTTTTTTGCCGGCGGCAAGCAGCTTGGTGACGTAGTTGTCGAGGGCCTGCGACGGCAGACCGGCCATCGGGTGATCCTGGCGTTTCGTCAGCGTGAGACCGAGGAGGCGCGAAGCGATGACGGCGTCGTCGAAAAACATCTCGAAAAAATCTCCGAGGCGGAAGAGCAGCAAAGTATCCCTCGGGAGGCCGCGTTTCACCTCGAAATACTGCTGCATCATCGGGGTGAGTTTGACGGCGTCGGACATGGAAGGGACGGGGAGTGGAACCACGAAACGCGGGGAATACACGAAAATATTTCTGGGAGGCTTGCTCCGGCGGAGCGGGTCGTTCGTGTATTTCCCGTGAAGCTTTTTCATCGAGATTTGGGTGGAACGGGACGACCGCCGATGGTGGTGCTGCACGGGATGCTCGGATCTTCGCGCAACTGGCTGTCGGCGGGGCGCGATCTCGCGGACACGTTTCACGTACTCGCGCCGGATTTGAGAAATCACGGGGGCTCTCCGCATGCTGAAAGCATGGACTATCCGGAAATGATGGCGGATGTGGTGGCATGGATGGACGCACAGGGGATCGCAAAGGTAGCGTTGCTCGGGCATAGCATGGGAGGGAAAATAGCGATGCTGCTCGCCTGCCGCCATCCGGAGCGAGTTGCTCGGCTCATCGTCGCGGATATCGCACCCAAGGACTATTTCTGGGTAGCGCATCGGGTGAATTTTGTGGCGATGAACGAACTTGATCTCGCGGGTGTGCACTCGCGGGACGAGGCGGAAATGCGGCTGGAGACCCGCGTGACGAGTGGGGCGATGCGAAAATTTATGGTGACGAATCTGGAGCGCGCCGAAGATGGTCAGTGGAGGTGGTCGATCAATTTGCCGGCGATTACGGCTGCGTTGGGCACGTTGGAAAAAAACTCGCTTACAATGGGCGACCAGGGTGACCGTTTTAAAGGGCCAGCGCTCTTTGTTGCGGGTGGAAAGTCAGATTATATCGGCGCGGAGGACGAGGCGACGATTCGGCGGCATTTTCCGGCGGCGCGGCTCGAAACTATTGGCGAGAGCGGTCATAATCCGCATATGGAAGCGCGGGAGAAATTTGTGGCGCTCGTGCGACCAGCATGAACAATGATTGCATCTATGCGAAGTTTTCCTCCACGTTTTCACTATGCCCCACATCAGCTCTAGCAAGACGCAGCCTGTTTATGATGTGATCGTGGTCGGCTCCGGTGCCGGCGGTGGCCAGACGGCCTACACTCTTACGATGGAGGGGGCGAAGGTCCTCATGCTCGAAGCGGGGAGAAACTACGACCCGGTAAAGGAAACGCCGATGTTTCAGACAAACAATCAGGCCCCGTTGCGCGGTGCGAGCACGCCGGATAAACCCTTTGGTTTCTACGACTCGACGGTCGATGGCGGCTGGCAAGTGCCCGGCGAGCCCTACACCAGTGCGTCGAGCGATCCGGCACGACAATTCTGGTGGTGGCGCGCGCGGATGCTCGGCGGCCGCACGAATCACTGGGGCCGAATCTCGCTGCGGAACGGGCCCTATGATTTCAAGCCGTATACGCGAGACGGGCTCGGCTTCGACTGGCCGATGTCCTACGAGGATCTCGCGCCTTACTATGACAAGACCGAGATGCTGGTCGGTGTCTACGGCACGAATGAAGGATTGGAAAACACGCCGAATTCGTCGGCCGGTTGTCTGTTGCCTCCGCCGAAGATGCGCGCCGGTGAATTGCTCGCCCAACATCGCGCCAAGAAACTCGGGATTCCGGTGATGGCCATCCACCGCGCCGTGCTGAGTGCGAAGCAGGATGCCGAAAACTTACCGGCTAAATTGCATCCGAAGAATGCCAAGGCTCAACGTCTGATCGCGAAGGCGATGCGCGAGCGGGCGGCGTGTTTTTGGGCGACCACGTGCGGACGAGGATGCTCGATCAAAGCGAACTATCAGTCGACCACGGTTCATCTGCCGCCCGCCCTCGACACGGGCAATCTCGACATCGTCACCGACGCGATGGTGCGCGCGGTGACCGTCGACGAAAGCGGCAAGGCCACCGGCGTTAGCTACATCGACCGGAAGACTCGCGAGGAGCGCACGGTGAAGGCACGCGTGGTGGTCCTGGCCGCGAGTTCTGCGGAGTCCGTGCGGATTCTGCTCAATTCAAAATCACCGCGTTTCCCCAATGGCCTCGCGAATTCGAGCGGCCTCGTCGGCAAATATATCATGGACACCGTCGGTGCGCGGCTGGGTGGGCAAATCCCCGCGCTGGAAAATCTGCCGGTGCACAATGAGGACGGCGCGGGTGGCTCCCACGTCTATGTTCCCTGGTGGCTCTACAAAGAGCAGCACGCCGGAAAGCTCGGTTTTGCCCGCGGTTACCACATCGAATTTGACTCAGGCCGCCGCATGCCCGGGATGGGCTCGACCAGTGGCCTCGAGGGTATCAATGGCGGCGGCTACGGCCAGCAATTCAAGGCAGACGCGCGTCGCTATTATGGGTCCTTTATGAGCTTCGCCGGCCGGGGCGAGATGATTCCGAACGACGACTCGTTCTGCGAACTTGATCCGACGGTGAAAGACAAATGGGGCATCCCGGTGCTGCGTTTTCATTGGAAATGGTCCGAGCATGAGACCCGTCAGGCGGCGCACATGCAAAAAACGTTCGGTGAAATCATTGAGTCGATGGGGGGCAAGGCAGGGAAACCGGAGGCCACGGGCGCGGCCGCGATTGAACCGGGCGGCAAGATCATCCACGAGGTCGGCGGGACGATCATGGGCACAGATCCAAAGAAATCCGTGACGAACCAGTGGTGTCAGACTTGGGAGGTGAAGAATCTCTTCGTGAACGATGGCGGAGCGTTTTGCTCCAACGCGGACAAAAACCCCACGCTCACGATTATGGCGCTCGCGTGGCGTTCCAGCGATTACCTCCTCGAAGAAATGCGGAAAGGAAACCTTTGATATGAAGACCCCGGAACCTGCAGACTCACTCCGCTTGGATCGTCGCTCGGCGATTAAGTGGATGCTCACCGCCACCGCTGCCGTTGCACTCATGGAACGTGCGGGCATGGCCGCAGAGGGTACCCCGAAGGTCGGTGTCGGTTACGGCACTGACCCTGACTTGGTTAAAATCTACAAACCAGGCGATGTGTGGGCGCTGACCTTTACCGACCCCCAACGCCGGACCGCGACGGCGCTCTGCGACACGATCATCCCGGCCGACGATAAGTCACCGGCAGCTTCGAAAGTCGGCGTGCCGGACTTCATCGACGAATGGATCAGTGCGCCGTATCCAGGTCATACCGACGACAAACATACGGTGCTCGAAGGCCTCGCGTGGATTGACGAGGAGTCGCAAAAACGCTTTGGTAACAATTTCGCCGATCTCGTCCTCAAACAAAAGAACGCGATCTGCGATGACATTTGCGCGTTCGGAACGGCGAAGCCTGAATTCAAGAAAGCCGCGGGCTTCTTTCGTAAATTCCGCGACCTGACCGCGGGCGGATTCTATTCCACCCCCGAGGGGATGAAGGACATCGGCTATGTCGGCAACGTGCCGACCGTAAACTTCGCCGGACCGACGCTGGAAGCGCTGAAGCATTTGGGGCTGGCCTAACCGGACCCCGCGCTCGGCGCGTGCCTGCGACGAACTCGCGGGTCACCGCTTCGTCCACAGCCGCAGCGAGGCGAGGAGGAAGTCCTCGAGCGCGGCGGATTCGTTGAGGTTGAGGCGGAGCAAACCGACGTTGTGCTCAATTTTTTCGATGGCGCCGATGATGGCCCGGCGGGCGACGTCGTCGCCGGCGCAGAGGCGGGGCAGGGCGTAGGCGCGGGTGGCTTGCTCAATTTCGGCAAAGAGACGTGCCCGCAGGCCGTTGGCGATACCCGTCTCGATCGCGACTTGCTCATCATCGGCGAGGTCGGGCGGGAGCTTTTCTTTTTGCTGCTTCCAAACTTCGTCGGTCGCGAAATCGAGCACGGCACCGAACCGGGCGACGAGGCCGTAGACCGTGAAGATGTGGTCGGCGACGGCGCGTTTATCGGACACCCCGGCGGAAAGGCGACCGAGCCAAGCGCGGTAATCTTCGAGCCAGGGAGTCCATCCGTCGGCGCCGAGTGGAATACCGAGCGATGGAAAACGAAACTGGAGGACGCGACTGCGGATGGTGGGCAGCAGCGCGTAAGGACGCGTCGTGAGCAGGAGGAGCGTGGTGTTCGCGGGCGGTTCCTCGAGGGTTTTGAGGAAGACGTTGGCCGCTGCGGTGTTCATGCGATCCACCTCGTGGAGGATGGCGACTTTGCGCGGGGCGACGGCGGTGGAGACCTGGACTTTGGCGATCAGCTCGCGGGTCGCGTCGGCGGATATCTGGCGCATCTTGCCGGCGGGGCGCAGCGCGAAACAATCTGGGTGCTGGTCCGGCGGGAAGTGGGCGGAGGCACCCTTGGCGTTTAACAAGCGGTCGGCGATCGCGAGGGCGATGGCGACGAGGAAATCCGGATCATCACCGTGAAGCAGCAGGCTGTGCGACAGGCGTTGGCGCGCGATGGCCTGTTCGATCACGACGACCGCCGGAGTGCCGGCGAGGCTGGGGGGCCAAGGCGTGGCAGCGGTCATGAGGCGCGTCGAATCGGCACGGGGGACATCAGAACGGGCGACGAGACGAAGGTCCTCTGGGTCGGATCAGAGATCGGCCTTATTTGAGCCGCGCTTGAACCTCGGTCCAAATTTTTTTCTCGATTGCGTCGGCGCTTTTGGTGCCGTCAACGACGAGAAAACGTTCGGGCATTCCTCGGGCGAGGACGAGGTAGCCTTCGCGGACTTTGGTATAGAACTCGAGATTTTCGCGTTCCATCCGATCGGGAAGATCGGAGGCGCGTTGCCTCAGGCGGGCGAGACTCACCTCAGTCGGAACGTCGATGACGACGGTGAGGTCGGGCATGACGTTCCCGACGGCGAAGCGATTGATCTGCGCCACGGGATCGGCGGCGAGATTGCGGCCGATGCCTTGGTAGACAGTCGACGAATCGAGAAAGCGATCGCTAAGGACGATGGCACCACGCATGATCGCGGGGGCGATGACTTCACGGACGAGCTGGGCGCGGGCGGCCGTGAAGAGCAGCAACTCGGTCTCGGCGCACATCTCGTCGCCCTTGGAATTATGGACGATGATATTGCGAATCTGTTCACCGATCTCGGTGCCGCCTGGCTCGCGAGTGGTGAGGACCTCGCGTTGGGTCTTTTGAAAATGCGCGGCGAGGCGCGCAATTTGCGTGGATTTCCCGGAGCCCTCTGAGCCCTCGAATGAGATGAGTTTACCCGACGTTTTATGTTTCAGCGGCATGGGAGAGGGTGATGGGTTCAGCGCCAGTTGGCGAGGAACGTTTCGAGATCGGCCAGCGACGGACTTTGGGCGGTCCGGACATAGTGACCGCTGGTGCAGACGCCGATTGCGAGGCACGCCTCAGGGGAGAGGCCGAGCAACTGGCCGGTGCTGAAACCCGCATTGAAGTGGTCGCCAGCACCGGTGGTGATGAGGGGCTTCGTGGTGTAGGGCCCGGGGACGCACCAGGTACCATCGGCGGTCGCGCAGGCGGCGCACTCGCGCGGATGCACGACCACGGTAGTGAGCGCGAGCTTGGCGCGGATATCCGCGGCCATCTTGCGCAGGCTCGCCTCGTCTTCGCCGACGGCGTCAAAACCAAGCGCGACGTAAACTTGTTGGGCCTCCTTGAGGTTGAGCCCGAGGGTGACGCGGCCGAACTGCGCAAACTTCGCCATGGCAGCAAGCGCGGCGCGGAGATCTTCGACGGAACGTTTCTCGGGATCGCAAAGATCAAAAAAGAAAATGCAGTCGTGAGTGGGCAACTTCGGGAGGACACGCTCGACCAGTTCGACGAGAATGGCCGTCATGTTGGGAACCATCGTCCAGTTGATCAACGAGACGAGGTCCGCCGCGGCGAGTTCCGCATGGAACGTACTTTCGCCCATCACCGCGCAGATACGGGCATAGGTGATCTCGTCGAGACATTTCATCTGACCCAGCATGATCTTGCCGTCGGTGCACTCGACCGCAGTCGTGTGGGCAGCGTCGCAGATCGAAAACGTCCGTGCCTTTGCGGCGAGGTCGGCGAACACGGGGTGCACCTGCGGTTGGCCGAGTGCGCCAATGTAGGTAACCCGGGCACCGGTCGCCAAGAGGGCGTTGGCCATAATCGGGCCATTGCCGCCGAGTTTGTCCATGCGGGGGAAGAGCTCGATGTTAGTGCTCTTGCCGGCCGCGGCGACAATGCGCTGACCAAATTCCGTCAGGGTTGAAATCGGTGAAAAATCCTCGCCCTGACCGCGGCGCAGGCCGACGGGAGTGACGATGGTATCGACGAAGCCGTCAAAGCCGACGACAGCGGACTTGGCGCTGAGGCGGACGCGATTGGCTTGGAGTTCTTGGAGGGCGCGGGGACGAAACATAATTGGAGAAAGGGGACAGCAGAAAATCGTGAGCAGGCGGCGGCAAACAGATTCGTGCGCAGCGAGTTTTTTCAGGACGTTTTTTCGGAACGAAACGAAGGCGAACAACTCGGCGGGAATTTCCGTTGAACGTGTCGTTCAAACCCGCCAACTGTTCACGCACTACACCTATGCTCGCGTTGTTTACCCATCCGCACGTCCTTGCTTCCGCCAACATCATTGAGATTTTCGAACGCTGCGGCTTGGTCGACAAGCTCATCGTCGTCGGACTGGCGCTCTTCAGTTTGATCGCCTGGACGATCATGTTTGGAAAACACTTCGAGTTGAAGCGCCTGCGCATGCTCAACCACCGCTTTGATGCACACCTCCGCGATCAAAAGACGCTGCTCGATCTGCCCGAGTCGTTTCGCAACCAACGCGTGATCCCCTATGCCGACCTGTTGGCCGATGCCGTGGAGAGCTATTGGCGGGCTGCGGCGATTACCAAGGAGCAGGGCATCGAGAATTCGCGCGCGCGACTGGAGCACGCGGAGAATGCCATTCAGCGCGCGATCGCCCGGCAGACGCTGCGCTACGAATCGAGCATGATCTTCTTGGCCTCGATCGTATCAGGTGCGCCGTTCATCGGTTTGCTCGGTACGGTCTGGGGTGTGATGGAAGCATTCAGTGCTGTGGCGACCCAGCAGACCGCGGGAATCCAGCAACTCGCGCCGGGCGTCTCCGGAGCGATGCTGGCAACGATCGCCGGTCTGGTGGTGGCGATCCCTTCGGTGTTCGGTTACAATTTTCTCCTCGGCAATACG
Organism: Opitutaceae bacterium; assembly: GCA_005799525.1. GTDB lineage: Bacteria > Verrucomicrobiota > Verrucomicrobiia > Opitutales > Opitutaceae > GAS368. The sequence goes on from SYGN01000321.1 coordinate 9,142, forward strand.
CGCACGATGACCATCGAGATCGAAAACTACGCGAGTTCGCTCGCGGACCGGCTCGAACTTGAATCGAAGTAAGTCGACTCCCCTCCGACCTCGAAACCATGGCCAGAAATTTTCGCCGTCCACGCTCCGCCCAGCCGATCGCGGACCTAAATGTCACGAACCTCATCGACCTCGGGTTCATGCTGCTGATTATTTTTATGGTGGTGGCGACCGTCTCGAAGCAGGAGCAATCGTTGCCGGTGAACTTGCCGTTGGAATCGAAGAGCCTGCAAACGAAAGCGGATCCGACGGATAAATTTGAGACGATCACCATCAAGTCCGACGGCAGCCTGAGTTTGGGCAGCAAGTCGGTGACCGTGGCGCAACTCTCCCGCGAGTTGGCGACGTTTGCGAAACTCCCCAAACCGCCCGTTTTTCGCATCCGCGGCGATGCCAAGGCGGTTTTGCAGTATCTCGTCGTCGTGCTAGATGAGCTGAAGAAAAACGGCCTGTCGCGCATCATGATCGACACGCAGGTGTCGGGCTAAAAAATCGTCGCCTCGTGCGTCGTCGTTGCACTACCACCCCGCACCATGAGCGACCGAATGCCCGCTGCCTTTGTGACTTCTGTGGTCCTCCACGGCCTCGTGATTGCGGTGCTACTGTTGGCGGCGTATTCGAAGAGTTTCGAATCGAAACCGTCCACGAAAGTCTTCGAATTGGTTGCGGGTGAAGGCGATAATTTTGCAGCGGCGGACGCGCCGGCACTGGGTTCGTCGGGTGGAATCAAGCTGACGGTTCCTCCGCCGCCTGCACCGCAGCCCGAATCAGTGAAGCCGGAGCCCGCGAAACCTGAGCCATTACCAGAAAAGCCGGAGCCCGCGCCGATCGTGCCGAAGCCGTCGATTCCGGTGGCACCTCCAGTCCCAAAACAGGAGCCAGTAAAATCGCCGACCGAGCCGAAGCCGACGATATCCAAAACCAAGACTATGGCCGAGCAGATGCGCTGGGAGGCGATCCGGAGCGAATCGAAAATCAAAACGCAGATCGCCCGCGATAAAGCCGCTGAGAAAAAACGGCTCGAGCAGGAGGCCAAAGTCGCCAAGGCTGCGGCTGCAAGCGCTCCCCGCGTTGACGTTGAGGGCATCGTCAAGGGGGTTCAGGGTGGTTCAACGGCGAACAAAGTAGGCGGGCAGGGCGGCAAGGCGCTCGTGCGCAGCGACGCCCCGGAGATGGACGTGTATTTCGCGGAGTTGAGGGATCGCCTGTTGAAGGCGTTGGATAAGCCGCCAGGGCTGAGTGACACGCTGGTGGCTGAGGCTGAATTTCGCATCGGTGCTGACGGCTCAATCCGCGGAGCAAAAATTATCAGTCCCTCGGGCAGCGTGGAATTTGATCGGGCGGTACTGGAAGCCTATTCGCGCGTGCGGATGCCGGCGCGTCCTGACGGCAAGAGTACGGTGCAGACCGCGCGTTTTCGAACCAAGGATTTGGAGGGCGGCTGAAAAAGTCCTTGCATTCACGCGCGGAACTTTGATTTTCCTGACCTCCCGTTCAGCGGGAATGGGCTCTTAGCTCAGTTGGTAGAGCGCCTCAATGGCATTGAGGAGGTCAACGGTTCGATCCCGTTAGGGTCCACCATTTTGAAGGCCGCCGTAACCGGCGGCCTTCTTTTTTGGCTAAGATTGCAGCGCGGGCGGCGGTTCGACGGGTAGGGGAGAGACGGGGTAGTTCCGCGCCAGAACCATTCGCCAGTGGGCGGCGTCGATCTCGCGGCGCTTGACCGCCCGGTATTCCGATTCTCCGGCGAGAAAAATAAACGAGAAGAGCACCGCGAGCATGTAAAACGGCTCGGTTGCCAAGTTGAAGGCAGGCGCGGCGAGGGCCACGACAACGCCGAGGCCCGCGAGCACCTTGCCCACAGTCGCCGCCCAGAACGTGGCGCGCAAATACGGCAGGCGCGTGACCAGCAGCGCCCGGAGAATACGGCCTCCGTCCATCGGAAACGCAGGCAGGAGATTGAAGCATCCCATCGCCAGATTCGCGATAAAAACCTGCTCCATTAAGCCCTCCAGAGAATACCTTGCCACGCTGTCGCCGTCGTCGCCCAGCGGCAGAAACCACAAAACGCCCACGATGACAAAGTTCACCGCGGGTCCGGCGATGGTCATGAGAAACTCGCGCATGGGCTGGCGCGGAATGTCCTCGAATTCCGCCATACCGCCGATGGGCATCAGGAGAATTCGCCGCACGCCAATGCCGAAGTGCATCGCGGTGAAGGAGTGCCCGAGCTCGTGGAGCACGACGCAGGTGAAAAAAGTGAGGAGCGTGGCAACGCTCCATAGCAGTCCGGACCAACCTGCGTCGCTCCAGCCATCGTGGGCGACGAAAACGAGCAGGAGGAAGAAAGAGAAATGCACCTCGAGGCGAATACCCCGGATGCGGAAAAGCTTCATTGACCATCCAAGCATGCGGCCTAACAAAGGCGCGCCTGCAAAAATCGCCAGCGCCTTCGTTCGCGATTCGTGGCCGTCTCTCGATTATTTCTCCTATGTCCGATCCCGCCGCCAAACCACCCACGATCCTCGTGATCGATGACGACAACGAGATTCGCTATTCACTCTCGCGCGTACTCACCTCGCGAAAGTATCTCGTGACTGAGGCCGCGAGCGGCGAGCAGGGGATCGCGATGGTGAAGAAAGGGCCGGCACCGGATCTCATTTTTCTCGACGTGCGTATGGGAGGCATGGGCGGCATCGAGGCCCTGCAACATATCCGGTCAGTCAATCCGAAGCAGTTGGTGGTGCTGATGACGGCCTTTGGCACCGCTCAAACCGCCATCGAGGCGATGAAATATGGAGCGTTCGATTATGTGATGAAGCCTTTTGATCCGGCCAAAGTGCTGTCGCTGACGGAAAACGCCCTCAAGACCCACGCCGATATGCGGGCGGTCGGCGACTACAAACCCACGATCAATGCGGACGACTATCGCGAGGGCGTCGTCGGGAGTTCGCCGGCGATGCAAGAGGTGTTCAAGGTCATCGGCCAGGTAACCGCGAGCGATGTCACGGTAATGATCACGGGCGAGAGTGGCACGGGCAAAGAACTCGTCGCGCGCTCGATTTGGAAGCATAGCCACCGAGCGACGAAAGCCTTCATCGCGGTGAACTGCTCGGCGATTCCCGACAATCTCATCGAGAGCGAACTGTTCGGTCACGAGAAAGGTTCGTTCACGGGCGCCACGGTGCAGCGGCTGGGTAAATTTGAGTTGTGCGACCGGGGCACCATTTTCCTCGATGAAATTGGGGACATGGCACTCGCGACCCAAACCAAAATTCTGCGAGTGCTGCAACAAGGTGAGATTCAGCGCGTCGGCGGCACCGAGACCATCCGAGTCGACGTCCGCATCATTGCTGCGACCAACAAAGATCTCGAGGAGATGGTGAGGACGAAGACGTTTCGCGAAGATCTCTAC
>SYGN01000322.1 GCA_005799525.1 Opitutaceae bacterium
ATCCTCGGCAAGAAGATCGAGCCCGTCGTCGTTGATGGCGCTTCCAACTGGCCCCTCTTCGCCGAGAAAGCCAAACAACTCCTCGAGCAAGACAAGGTCGCCGTGACCTTCGGTTGCTGGACCTCCGTTTCCCGTAAATCCGTCCTTCCTGTTTACGAGAAGAACAACGGCCTCCTCTTCTACCCCGTGCAATACGAGGGCGAAGAAGAATCCCAGAACGTCGCCTACACCGCCGAGGCCGTTAACCAACAGGCCACGCCCGCCGTCGACTACTACCTCGCGGAAGGCAAAAAGAAATTCTACCTGCTCGGCACCGATTACGTCTATCCACAGACCACGAACCTCGTGCTTCTCGAGTATCTCCTCAGCAAGGGCGTAAAACTCGAGAATATCGGCGGCGGCTTCAAGAGGGACGAATCCGGCAAGATCATCGCCGCCGGCAAATACACGCCTTTCAGCCACACCGACTACCAGCAGATCATTGCCGAAATCAAACAGTTCGCCGCCTCCGGTGACGCCTGCGTGATCTCCACCCTCAACGGAGACACCAACGTGCCGTTCTTTAAGGAATACGCCGCCGCCGGTCTGAGCGCAGAAAAATGCCCGGTCGTTTCGTTCTCCATCTCCGAGGACGAATTCCGCGGGCTCCCCGCCAAGCAACTCGTCGGTCAGCTCGGCTGCTGGACCTACTTCCAGTCCATCAACACGCCGGCCAACAAAAAATTCGTCGCCGACTTCCAAGCGTGGCTCAAGACCACCAAAGCTCCCGGCGTCGTCAAAGAAGGCCGCGTGACCTGCTCGCCCATGGTCCTCAGCTACGTCGGCGTTTATCTCTGGAAAGCTGCCGTCGAAAAGGCCGGCTCCTTCGATGTCGATAAGGTCCGCGCCGCCTACAAGACCGGTCTCTCGTTCGACGGTCCCGGTGGCAAGGTCACCACGCAAAAGAACATGCACGTCACCAAGAACGTCTTCATCGGCGAAACCAAGGCGGACGGCCAGTTCAAGATCGTGAAGTCCTTCGAAAACGTCTATGGCGAGCCCTGGCTCAAAGGTAAGTTCAAGGCCAAGTAAGCCGTTTCCGCCTCGCGCTTAACGCGAGGTATGGTCATGACACAGGAACTTGCGGGGCGGGTGCTGAAACAGCTCCCGCCCCTTTTGATTGGCACAGTACCAGCAATCATAAATCGCCGCTAAACCATGAATTTCTTTAATCGCACCGTCCGCCTCCTCGCCTTCGCTGCGCTCACTTTGGGCTTCGTGGCGCACGCCGCCGATTCCGCACGCGCGATCATCGCCAAGGCCGCTCTCGCCGAGCCACCCGCACAACGCATCGAGACCATCACGTCCTTGCTCGGCTCCGGCGACGAATCGATCGCGGGCCTCCTCGCCGCGTGGAAGGAAGATGCACTCTTTGTCTACACCGCGCCCGACGGCTCGAAAATCCCCGTCCAACTCTTCGGCGACAAAGACGACCAAGATTCCCAGACGGCTACCCGCGTCGACTCGGGCAAACCCATCCTGTCATCCGCCGGTAAATCCCTTCGCCTCGTCGCCAGCGAACTCACCGCCGTCGAACACACCAGCGCCCTGCGTCGCGCAATGAAAGCTGTCCTCGACCTCTTGGATCTCTCCACGCCCGACCTCAAGAAGCGCATCAGCGCCATCCAAACCCTTGGCTTCGCCCAAGACGCCGAGAAACTTGCCGCCCTCCAAGCCCGCCAAAAAATCGAGAGCGTTCCGTCGGCGCAACTCGCCCTCCGCGAAGCGATCGCCCTCATTGAACTCAAAGACGCCAGCCCAGAGGTCAAACTGGCTTCACTCAAGGAGCTCGCAGCCCTGCACACCATCGGCAGCGCCGATGCCCTCAAGGCTGCGCTCGCCGACGCTGAAGCCGCCAACCATCCCTCGCTCGCCGCCGCCGCCCGCCTCGCCCTCAACGCCGTCGACAGCCATCTCACCACCGTCAATTTTTTCGGCACCCTCTTCCGCGGACTCAGCCTCGGCAGTATTCTCCTCGTCGTCGCCCTCGGTCTCGCTATCACTTTCGGCCTCATGGGCGTCATTAACATGGCGCACGGCGAGATGATTGCCGTCGGCGCTTACACGACCTACGTCGTCCAGAATATTTTTGGCACCGGTCTCGCTCTCTCGCCGTTCGGTTTCTCGTTCCACATCCCCGGCATGAATACCGGCGGCTGGCTCTACGAAAGCTATTTCATCTTCGCACTGCCGCTCAGCTTCCTGTCTGCCGCCCTCGTCGGCATCGCCATGGAGCGCACCGTAATCCAGTGGCTCTACCGTCGCCCGCTCGAAAGTCTCCTCGCCACCTGGGGCGTCTCGCTGTTCCTCCAACAATTTTTCCGCCGCGTCTTCGGCTCCAATAACGTCCAGGTCTCCAGCCCTAGCTATCTTTCCGATAACTGGACCTTCCACGATATCATTTTCGGCTGGAACCGCGTCTTCGTCATCGGCTTCGCCGGCCTGATCGTCCTCGGAGTCTGGCTCGTCCTCACGCGCACCTCTCTCGGGCTCCTCATCCGCGCCGTCATGCAAAACCGGAATATGGCCGCATGCATGGGCGTCCGCACCGAGCGCGTAAACATGCTCACTTTCGGCCTCGGCAGCGGTCTCGCCGGTCTGGCCGGTGCCTTCCTCAGCCAAATCGGCAACGTCGGCCCCTCACTCGGCCAGAGCTATATCGTCGATTGCTTTATGACCGTCGTCGTCGGTGGCGTCGGCAATCTCCCCGGCACCGTCGTCAGCGCTTTCGGCATCGGTCTCGCCGACCAGTCGCTGCAACAAATCCTCCTCAACCCCGTGCTCGGCAAAATCACCGTGCTCGTCGCCATCATCCTCTTCCTCCAATGGCGCCCGGCCGGCATCTTCGTCACGAAGAGCCGCAGCCTCGAGGGCTAAACCCGCTCACGCCCAGCCGCCACTCGCCCGTATGAGCGCTCCCACTACCCGCCGCATCGAGTTCATCGCCGTCGCCGTCATCGCGACGCTGCTGATCGTCGTCTTCCCACTGCTGAATTCCGCCGGCGTCATCAGCAACTTCACCCTCAACCTGTGGGGAAAATATCTCTGCTACGCCTTGCTCGCGATCTCCGTCGATCTGCTCTGGGGTTACACCGGCCTCCTCAGTCTGGGCCAAGCCCTCTTCTTCAGCCTCGGCGGCTACATGCTCGGCATGCACCTCATGCGCATGATCGGCGATCTCGGCCAATATCATAAACCGATCCCCGACTTCCTCATCTTCCTTGGTTGGACGGAACTCCCGACTTTCTGGAAACCATTTTCCAGTTTTCCATTCGCTGCCGCGATGGTCATTCTCCTCCCCGGCTTGGTCGCCCTCGTCTTCGGTTTCCTCGCCTTCCGCTCGCGGATCAAGGGCGTGTATTTTTCCATCCTCACGCAGGCCCTCACCTACGGCGGATCCCTGATGTTTTTCCGCAACGACATGCTCATGGGCGGCAACAACGGCTTCACAGACTACAAATTTCTCCTCGGAGCCGACGTCCGCGACGCCTCCACCCAGCGCGCCCTCTTCATCGCCACCGCCGTCACGCTCGTGCTCGTCTACCTCGGCTGCAGTTGGCTCAGCCGCACGAAGCTCGGCCTGATCCAGCGCGCTATCCGGGACGGCGAAAACCGCGTACTCTTCAGCGGTTACGCCGCCGCCGGGTTCAAGCTCTTCATCTTCGTGCTCGCCGCCCTGATCGCCAGCGTCGGCGGCGCCCTCTACGTTCCGCAGGTCGGGATTATCAACCCATCCGAAATGACCCCCGACAAATCCCTCGAGGCCGTCGTCTGGGTCGCCGTCGGCGGGCGCGGAACCCTCGTCGGCCCCGTCGTCGGGGCCATCGTCGTGAACGCTCTGAAGAGTTGGGCCACCCGCGCTTACCCCGATCTCTGGCTCTTCTTCCTCGGCGGCATGTTCGTCATCGTTGTCCTCTTCCTGCCCGGAGGTATCGTCAGTATCCCCGACCGCATCAAGATGTGGTGGGCCCGCCGCGCCGACGCCAACGCCGCAACCTCCGCTCCCGTCGCGCCATGACTACCGACCAGGAAAAAACTAACCTCATCCTCACCGTCGAGGGCGTGACCAAGACCTTCGACGGCTTCAAGGCCATCACGAATCTCAATTTCTACCTCGACCGCGGCGAACTCCGCACCGTCATCGGCCCCAACGGCGCGGGAAAATCCACGTTCTTCGATCTCATCACCGGCCGCACCAAGCCCGACACGGGAAAAATTGAATTCGGCTGGGACACCGACCTCACCGCCCTGAACGAATACGAGATCAACCGCCTCGGCATCGGTCGAAAATTTCAAACCCCCTCGGTCTACAGCGAGCACAGCGTCTGGGAAAATCTCCTGCTCTCACTTAAGGGCCCGCGCGGCGTTTTTTCGACGCTGTTCCACCGGACGAGCACCGAGCAATGCGACCGCATCGACGAGTTACTCACGCTCATCCGTCTCGACGCCAAACGGGACTGGCTCGCCGGCCAACTCGCCCACGGAGAAAAACAGTGGCTCGAAATCGGTATGCTCCTCGCCCAAGACCCGCAGGTTCTCCTCGTCGACGAACCCGCCGCCGGCATGACCGACGACGAAACTCATCGCACCGGGGAACTGCTCCTCTCCCTCGCCGGCAAACACAGCATCGTCGTCGTCGAGCACGACATGGCTTTCGTAAAACAAATCGCCCGCGACGGCAAAGTTACCGTCCTCCACCAAGGCACCGTCCTCTGCGAGGGAAAATTCGACGACGTGCAAGCCGACACCAGAGTTCGCGAGGTCTACCTCGGCCGCGGCCAACATGGCACCCGATGAACTCCCCGCAATGTGGCCCGCCTCGTGAGAGGCGGGACGGAAAACCGCTCCTCATGCCTCTTCTTTCTCAGTTTCTCTGTGCCTCTGTGGTTCCTTCCCAATGAGCGCCCTCCTCCAACTCACCTCCGTCGAAAGCGACATCGCCGGCTCCCGCATCCTCCGCGGCGTCAGCCTCGCCGGGAACGCCGGCGAAGTCGTCGCCCTCATGGGTCGCAACGGCGTGGGCAAGACCACCACGCTCCGCACCATCACAGGCCTCCTGCCCGTGCGCAGCGGGACCCTCACCTTCGCAGGCCAAGACATCGCCACACTCGCCCCCGACGTCCGCGCCCGCGCCGGGATCGCCTACGTCCCGCAAGGCCGTGACATCTTCCCGCACCTGACCGTCGAAGAAAACCTCCACGTGGGTCTCCTCGTCCACCGTCGAGGCCGGGCCTCCGACCACGCAGGCCTCGAACGCGTCTACAGTCTGTTTCCCGCCCTGAAAGAAATGCTGTCCCGCAAAGGCGGCGTGCTCTCCGGCGGTCAACAACAGCAACTCGCCATCGGCCGCGCGCTGCTCACGAATCCGAAACTCCTCATTCTCGACGAGCCCACCGAGGGCATCCAACCGTCGATCATCGACCAAATCGGCGACACGCTGAAAAAGCTCAAAGCTCCCCGCGCCCCCGCCGACGTCTTTAACCGCGCCGCGCACGACGTCCAAGTGGTCAAGTTGGCTGTGCAACAGCTCAAGCAGGAACACTCCCTCGCGATTTTGCTCGTCGAACAATACCTCGATTTTTGCCGCGAGGTCGCGGACCGCTACTACGCCATGGAACGCGGCGCCGTTGTCGTGTCCGGTGAGATTGCCACCCTCACGGACGACGTCGTAAAAAAACATCTCCAAGTCTAAATGGCTTTATCCGGGTTCCTCCGTGTAATCCGTGGTCAAACATTCTGTCCGATGCATCTGACTCCCCGCGAACGCGAAAAACTCCTCATCGTCACCGCCGCCGACCTCGCCCGCCGACGCCAGGCGCGTGGCCTCAAACTCAACTATCCCGAAGCCATCGCGATCATCACCTATGAGATCATCGAAGGTGCCCGCGACGGCAAACGCGTCGCCGAACTCATGAGCTACGGGGCGACCATCCTGACACTCGCCGACGTGATGGAGGGCGTCGCCGATATGATCCACGACGTGCAGGTCGAGGCCACGTTC
>SYGN01000323.1 GCA_005799525.1 Opitutaceae bacterium
GGCAGTCCCGCCGCCCTCTACCTCGCGGCCGCCGGAGTCGGGACGCTCGGCATCGCCGACTTTGATCGGGTCGCCGATCACAACCTCCAACGCCAGCTCCTCCACGACACCGCTTCGATCGGCGAAACCAAAGTCAGCTCCGCCGCGCGGCGACTGCGCGCGACGAATCCCTTCATCCAGATCGTCGAACACAGCGACGGCGTGACCGTCGGCAACGCCCTCGCCCTGTTCGCCGCCTACGATGTGATCCTCGACGGCACAGATAATTTCTCCTCCCGTTACCTCAACAACGACGCCGCGTTCTTCGCGCAGCGACCTATTGTCTACGGCAGCGTATTCAAATTCGAAGGCCAAGTGTCCGTTTTCGATTCCACACGCGACGGCCCGTGCTATCGCTGCCTCTTTCCGTCCCCACCAAGCGAGGGCAGTGTGCCCGGTTGCGGCGAAGCGGGCGTCCTCGGCGCGCTGTGCGGAGTCATCGGCAGCCTCCAAGCCCTCGAGGCCATCAAACTCATCACCGGCATCGGCACGCCACTCAGCCGGCGTTTGCTCACCTACAACGCCCTCACGCAGGTCTTCCAAACCCTCACGCTCGCCCGCGACTCGGGTTGCCCACTCTGCGGCTCGGCGCCGACGATCAAGCAACTCACGACCGAAGCTTGCTCTGCGCGTTGCACCCCAACACCACCCACTACGTCCATGCCGACCGAAGACTATCCTCTCGAAATTTCTGTCACCGCAGCAAAACAGTTGCTCGATCAGTCACCCTGCGGGGTTCTGCTCATCGACGTGCGCGAACCCTACGAAGTCGAGATCGCCAGCGTCCGCGGGGCCGAGCTGATCCCCATGGGGCAGATCCCGGCAAACACGCCTTCGCTCCCGCGCGACGAGCACCTGCTCATTATGTGTCACCACGGTGGTCGGAGCCTGCGCGTGACCCAATACTTGCGCGCCCAAGGCTACACCGCCGTGACCAATATCGCGGGCGGTATCGACGCGTGGGCCGAGCAGATTGATCCCGCCTTACGTCGCTACTAAACGGGCGCAACGGCACCGCCGTCAGACCCGGAGCTCGGGATGCGCCGCCGCGTATGCCCGCGCGTAGTTTGCGAACGCCGCCTTCAACCGCGCGGACACCGTATCTTGTCCGACGGTGAATCTCACCGCGTCAATCGCCGCCACCGGTCCAACATCCTTCGTGGTCGAAAGGAGAAAACACTCGCTCATTCCGCCAAAGTCCGCCGGTCGCAGGCGCTCCTCCCGCGCCGTGACGCCCGCGGCAAGCGCGACCTCATTGAGGATGAGATCCCGCGTGATCCCGCCCAAACTACCTGCTGATAAGGGCGGCGTCAGCACCACTCCGTCGCGCACAAAAGCAATATTGGACACGGCCGCCTCGGTGACTTCACCCGCGTGATTCAGAATCACGACCTCATCGGCACCGCGCGACCGGGCCTCCCGCAGGCAGAGAATATTATTCAGATAGTTCCCTGTCTTCCACGCCGGACTCAGCGCGTCGAGGGGATTTCGGCGTAATGCGGTCGCAAGGGAAAGTTGCAGTCCATCGCGCAATTTTTCCGCCGACACTTCCGGGCACGGCTGCACGAGGAGCACGAAGTCAGAACGATCCGCCAAAGCCGGATCGAGTCCGATGGCGCCGCCGCCACGCGTGACCTGCAGGCGAATATAGAGCTCTCCATGATTTCCGCTGCATTCGCGATAACGGGCCACGGTCCGCTTAATCTCAACCATCATGGCCCCCGCTACGAGCGGCAATTCGAAGTGCAAAGCGCGGGCCGAACGTTCCAACCGCGCCCAGTGTTGCTCCCAAGTGAAGATCACTCCCTCGTGCGTCCTCCACACTTCATAGATCGCGTCGCCATAGAGAATCCCGCGGTTCAGCGGCGAAATCGAAGGGCTCACCGGCCGCGTGTAAGCGACCATTGGTATTGGCTTGGATGATGTGCGCACACATGGCTGTTTGAACGAACGACCAGACTCGCGAATCGCCTCGGTGACGCCAAACAAAAAGCCTCCGCGTTATGGCGGAGGCCAGTGGGAAGCGAAGCTCGTGAACCGACGGCGGTCCTTATTGTTTACGGGCTTTAACGAGCCCGAGTGCCTTCTTGATATTCTGCACACTCGGCAGCGAAATCTTGAGTTCTTTGGCGATGGCCGGGCCTGATTTACCCTCTTCAACCAGTTTCTTGACGTTTGCACGAGTCCCGTCGGTGATGACTGCGCGGGTGCGCTTTTTGCCGCCACTCGCCTTGGGCTTGGCGACACCACCGACTTTGCCCGCGCCACCCACCGCGGCCTTCACCGCCTTGGCGAAAGCTTTGACCGTTGAAAATCCATATTTGATCGGCAGCGCAGCGAGTTCGGTCTTCAATTCCGTCGCAATGGATTTCTCTAGCGAGGCAATATGAGCCTTAGCGGCTTCGATTTCTTTAAGTTTCTTAGCAATCATAGGCACCTAGCATGACGTCTCTAGGCTCCCGAGGGCAAGCAGCTTTATACATCGAGCGATGCTAGGGTGTGTGATCTCAAATCGTCATAGCGTGGTAGCCGCCATCGACCACAATCTCCGCTCCCGTAAGAAACCCGCCCGCATTTTCACTCGCCATCACGAGGGTCGCACCCACGAGCTCGCGGGCCTCACCGAATCGTTTCATCGGGGTATGGCCGATGATCGAAGCGACGCGTTCGGGGGAAAGAATCTTACGATTTTGCTCCGCCGGGAAAAAACCGGGCACCAGTGTATTGACGCGCACGCCCTTCGGCGCCCACTCGCGCGCGAGGTTTTTTGAAAGATTGTGCACCGCCGCCTTCGTCGCTGAATAAGTGAACACTCGGGACAACGGCACAATGCCGGACATCGAGCCGAGATTGATAATCGAGCCACCCTCACCGCGCTCGACGAGATACCTGCCGAAAATCTGGCAGCCCAGAAATACGCCCTTCAGGTTGACCTTCACGATCCGGTCAAACTCGTCCTCGGCGATATCGAAAAACGGCGTGGCTGAATTTATACCCGCACCATTCACAACAATATCCACCTTCCCAGAGCGTTTCAGCACGGTTTCGAGCAACTGGTGGAGCGCGGCCTTCTCACTCGCTTCAGCGGAGACAAAATAACCCCTTCCGCCCGCCGCTCGAATACGTTCGAGGCGCGGTTTTGCTTTTTCTTCGTTGCGGCCAACCAAGACCACCTCGGCACCCGCACCCGCCAAACCCTCGGCCATCGCCCCACATAACTCACCCGTGCCGCCAATAACGACAGCGACCTTGCCGCTGAGTGCATAAAGAGACGCAAGATACTCGGATGGATTGCTCATGAGGGCGCGATGAAAGCCGCGCGCGTCGCAATCTGGCAACGGCAAATCCTGTCCAGATTGGTGGGTCGCACGCGGGCGAGCATCGAGGGTCTCTGGGGCTTCGGAATACCGTGGGTGAGACCTCAGCGGGAAAATCAAACACGCGCCGGGCCGTCGTGCCCCGCAGTTTTATCTCGGCGCGCGCGCCCACCGAGCTTTACTCGGTTCATGGCCCGAATTCCGCTAGAGGATAATTTTAACGACGTGATCAACAAGACCCAGCGCGGACTTCAAATCACCGACGCGGACTTGGCCCAGCGCGCCGAAGTCACCGCCGAGGATTTGGCTGCCGTGAAAGCGGGCCAACCGCTCGACGCCGTGATCCGCCGGGTCGCCTTCGCGCTCAAACTTTCCGCTGCCGCTCTCGAAGCGCTCGCTCACAAGCGTTGGTATCCGCAGCAACCCATTTTTCCCGTTGGCTTCGCCGCGTTCAATACGGTTCACGAGGACATGACCGTTAATAGCTATGTGATCTGGGACGGACGCACGCGTGTCGCCGCAGCCTTCGACACGGGCGCGACCTGCGAGCCCATGCTTGACCTCATCCGCGCTGAACGCCTGAGCGTTCACTACATTTTGATTACGCACACCCACGACGATCATATCGCCGACTTGACTCGCTTTGCCGCCGAAACGAAAGCGCAGGTCTGGGCCAGCGAACTGGAACCCGCTCCGCTCCCCGGCGCGCAGACTTTTAAGGAAAACGCCCACTTCCATCTCGGACCCCTCGCGATCAAGACGCTGCTCACGTCCGGTCATTCACCTGGCATGACGACGTTCTACGTCACCGGCTTGAGTTGGCCACTCGCCGTCGTCGGTGATTCGATTTTCGCCAGTTCCATGGGTGGCAGCGCCACGCACTTCGCCGAGCAGTATCGCAACAACCGTGAGAAAATACTCACGCTGCCCCGCGACACCGTCCTCGCCTGTGGTCACGGGCCCGTCACGACCCTCGGTCAGGAAAAGCAGCACAACCCTTTCTTCGCCCGCTAACCTCCCGCTCGGTCCGCCGCTCCCATTGGCCCTTTGATGGCCACTCCTGAACAAATCGCGTTGATCGCCGTGATCGGAGTCTGTTGCGCGGGTTTCCACAGAGCCCGGCGACTCACGGCCAATCGCGGACGCCGGGTTAATGCGCGGATTTACCCCGAGTTCCGCAGTTCGACGCTGAGCCGAAAATTATTTTCAGAGGAGAGGTCACCGGAAGGCGGTGCGGCTGCGAGCGAGAAAATCCGAAAGTCGATGTGGTGCCGAACACCCCATTGTTTTGGGGGAGGATTTTCGGCGATACTGCCGGTATGTTTCTCCGACGCAAAAACAAATCCTCCCGCGGTGTCGGTTACAGCTATTAGAGTCTGTGTGAGACCTACCGCACGGCGCGGTCCACGTCAGCGCGTGGTCGCGTCACTGGGCAAGCTCGACGAGCGCGAGGCCGCGCAACTGGCGCACGGCTGGGCGGACTTGTCCGCGTTGTTGGCCGGCGAGCCAGCGCCGAAACCCGCCGCCACGCCCGATCTGCCGGAGCCGTCGGCGCCACCCCCGGCCGCGCCGCCGCCGGCGTGGGAACAGGTGGACGTGCGCGGCGTGCGCGTCGAGCGCACGCGCGACTTCGGCGAGGTTCACCTCGATCTGGCGCTGTGGCAGGTGTTGCCA
>SYGN01000001.1 GCA_005799525.1 Opitutaceae bacterium
CTGTCATCGTAGGTGAGTCGCAAGTTCGAATCCACCAAACTCAAATCGAAGCCGGCTCGCTCGGCCTCCTCGATAGCTTTGTCGTCGCAATTCATTTCTCTGAATCTGTTCACGACGGCCACGCGCGCAACGAACATTTTTCAGCGAATCATCCGCATTGCTTTCGATCCCCCCGCTTGTAGCTTCATCAGATAGGAAAACAAATCCCGCAGCGCCGCGTCGTCGAGTCCCGCCAGCAACCCTTCCGGCATCAGGGAAACGGGTAGCGCCGTAAGGCTCGCGATCTTTTCCGTGCGCGCCGCATGCATCTGGCCCGCGAGATCCCGGAGCGTGGCCCCATTCGCGTCTTGTTTCACGAGGAGCCCCAGCAACGATTCACCGCTCGTCAACGTGAGCGTGTAGGTGCCGAAGCCTTCGTGAATCTCCAGACTCGGGTCGAGAATCCCCGTGAGCCAGAAATCCGGATTGCCGCGCTCGTAGCCCGTGAGTTCCGGCCCGATGCTGCCACCCTCGCCCCACAGCTGGTGACACGACGCACAACGCTGCGCGAAGTGCGTCTGGCCGCGCGCGGCATCACCGAGTGCACCCCGCCCAACGATGACTTTCTTCAAGCGCGCCGCCTCCGCCACTTTCTCCGCACTACTCAGCCGCGGACGCAGATTAACCCAGTGTTTCCGCACCGCCGCCGCGACCCCCGGATCGGGATAGGCCTCTAGTTGCTGTACGACGTCGTCCGAAAATTCCCGGGGCCGGATGCGCCCCGCCGCGATTTCCGCCCACAACAAATTTACCCATTCGCGCCGGCTCGCCAACAGCCGCAACGCCGCGTCCCGCAACCCCGGCTCTCCGGCGAAACGCGCCTCGTATCCGGTAATCACCGTCGTCGCGATGCGCGCGTCATCGAACTTCCCCGCCACCGCGAGCACCGCTTTCCGCAGCCCGACCAGGCCGCCCCGGCCGAGAATTTTTATGATCGCTGGCACCACTTGCCCGTTGCCCGCCTCGGCGAGGGCCTGCACGAGCGCGGCCCGGAGCTCGGGCGCGGCTTGCTCGTCGCCCACGATGCGTAACGCACGCGCTACCGCCTCCGCGTTGCCCGTTTTAACTGCGAGCGCGAGGTCGGTGTCGAGTTTGCTGTTGCCAGCGACGAGAACCCCCACGATGTCCGCTACGCCGTGGATGGCCCGCTCGTTGCGCCGGCGGGGAAGCGCTTGAACATCTGCACCGCTTGGTTTATTGTTCAAGGCAGTGAGACTCCGCGCTTCATCACCGCACATCCTTCACCAAAACCATGAACACCATCAATAAACTCGATTGCGTAGCGCTCACCTGCGATCTGCCTGAACACGGCTTGGTGGCGGGAGACGTAGGCATCGCCGTGCTGGTGCATGGCGAAGGCGTGGCTTATGAAGTGGAATTTGTCGGCTACGACGGGCACACCGTGGCGCTGCTCACCCTAGAACGCGGCCAACTGCGCACCCTCGCCACCCGGGACATACCACACGCGCGGGAACTCGCGGTGGCTTGACCGCCGCCCTCCTCGGATACCTCATCATCGCCCGCGTGATGAATTGTTAATCCCGCGAGCACATGGCGTCCCAACAACTGTCGGAATTCCACGACACCGTGGCCCCGCACCTCGCCGCCTACACCCCCGAGGCAAGCGCCGCCCAGCAGCGCGACTATCTCACCCACCTCCACCAGACGCTCAACGCCCCCAACCACCCCATCCGCAACCGCCTCCTCCGACTCACCGCCGACAGCCCCGACCTCCTCGCCATCATCAAACAGGAGGGCAAGGTATGAAACTAATCGCCATCGTGGAGAGCACCGCCCCATGAGGCTCCCCAACTCCGAACATGCCATCGTGGAAATTGCAAAATTGCGGGATTACTCGCTCGATGCCGGCCCCGAGGAGGGAAAGCACAAAGTCCGTGTCTTCGCCGCCGCACTCGGGCTCGGTGGCGATGATGCGACTGGCTCCGTGAGAGCCTGCTCGATGCCGCACTTCGTCATGAGTGCGTGCGCGGCAAAAACACCAGCTTCGGGCAAAGATACGTGCTGGACTTTCCGCTCACCCATGGCGGCCGGACAGCACTCGTGCGGAGCGTTTGGAATGTGCGGCCCGGCGAAGGTTTTCCTCGTCTCATCACCTGCTACGTGCTTTTAATAATCCCATGCGAGATGCAGTCGTCAAACTCTTGGATGTGGTCGCACTGCTGGTGGATAAACCGGCGGA
The DNA here is from genome assembly GCA_005799525.1 of Opitutaceae bacterium. Lineage (GTDB taxonomy): Bacteria > Verrucomicrobiota > Verrucomicrobiia > Opitutales > Opitutaceae > GAS368. The sequence continues at coordinate 2,240 of SYGN01000001.1, forward strand.
AGGACTCGTGACCGGGCATGTGGGAACCGTCGTGGAAGTTTATTCACCCGAAGTTTTCGAGGTGGAATTCCTCGGCTCGGAGGGCCGGACCTACGCCCTTGCGGAACTGAAAAAAGATGAGTTGCTGCTGCTGAAGCACGAGCCCCTGGCAGCATGAGGCAGTGGAGCGCGGTATTGATCCACAGGTTTAGGCCCTCTACAGCCTGAAGCTGGAGGAAATCGCCATCGTGGAGAGCACCGCCAAGTGAAACTCCCCACCGCCGAACTCGCCATCGTTCCGGAACGAAAGGGGACTCTCTACCTGCTCAATCGGGCACAGTCCGATCCATAGGGTCGTCCGATCCAAAGGGGTCGGGCCGAGTTTTGTTGATTTTCATCGGCCAAAGCCACGTTGCCCAAACTTCATATACGCCTCGATACCAAATCGGTCACCCCCGAGGTCTTCACCGTTGGCCGTTAAACTCGCTTCCCTTCACGTGAGCCAAGAAATCACCCCCTTTGAGGCCATCCGCCGCACCAACCCGGCGGGCAACGAATACTGGTCCAGCCGCGACTTTGCGCGCGTGCTCGGCTACGTGAACTACCGCCATTTTCAGGCGGTCATCGGGAAGGCCCGCACCGCCAGTTTCAACAGCGGCCAGCGGGTGGAAGATCATTTCGTCGGATCCGACCAAATGATCGAGATCGGCAAAGGCGGGCAACGCTCCGTGCAGACGGTGATGATGTCGCGCTACGCCTGTTACCTCGTTATCCAGAATGCCGATCCGGCCAAGGAAATCGTCGCTCAAGGCCAGACCTACTTCGCCATCCAGACGCGCCGTCAGGAGTTGAGTGATGATGAGAGGGAAGAGCAGCGCCGGCTCGCCATTCGCGCGGAGCTCCGCTCCCACAACAGCCAGCTCGCCGATGCCGCGAAGGACGCCGGAGTCATCGAATCCCGCGACTACGCCATCTTTCAAAACCACGGCTACATGGGCCTCTACGGCGGTCTCGGTGCGCAGGACATTCACCACCGCAAAGGCCTGAAGAAGGGCGAACAAATCCTCGATCACATGGGCAGCACCGAACTAGCCGCCAATCTCTTCCGTGCCACGCAAGCCGAGGACAAACTCCGCCGCGAAAAGATCACCGGCAAAGACAAGGCCAACCAGGCCCAGCGAGAAGTCGGAGCCAAAGTGCGCCAGACCATCAAGGAACTCGGCGGCACGATGCCGGAAGAACTGCCCACCGTCGAAAGCATCAAGAAGCTGGAATCCAAGGAGCGGAAAGCGCTCAAGAAACCGCAGCCATGAAAAAAAACCTCATCATCCGCATGCAGTGTCAGTTTGATCAACTCGCTCAGACGCACCTCGAGGAAGCAGCCTTGGAATTCTGGTTTGCCCGCGACTTGCAGGAACTCCTCGGCTACGCCCGCTGGAAGAATTTCCTAACTGCCACCCAGCGTGCCATCGAATCCTGCAACACCACAGGTTACGAACCTGGGCGTCATTTTCGTGGCGTCACGAAATTGATCACCCACGGCAAGGGCGGGCAGCTCGAGGTCGAGCACTTCATGCTCACCCGCTAAGCCTGCTATCTCATCGCCCAGAATGGCTGTGGTGCCAAGAAAACTGCCCGCGCCCGCGCCCTCCGCAGTGCGCCGGTTCCGGCTCGCCTCACGCCCGCGTTACGACACGTTTCGCAACCTATGAAATTACGTTCTCTCCGCTCCCCTGCCCTCGCCGCGCTCCTCGCGTTTGCCGCGGGCTCCGTCGCCCGCGCCGACGAAGGCATGTGGCTCTAGTCCGCCCCGCCGCGCGACCAGATCAAAAAGAAATACGGCTTCGATCTCACCGACGCATGGCTCGACCACCTCCGCCTTTCGTCTGTCCGTTTTAACAGCGGCGGCTCCGGCTCCTTCGTCAGCGGTGACGGTCTCGTCATCACCAACCACCATGTCGGCGCCGACGATCTCCAGAAACTCTCCGACGAAAAAAATAATTACCTGCGCGACGGATTCTACGCGAAAACCCAGGCCGACGAAAAGAAGTGTGTCGATCTCGAGCTCAACGTTCTCCAGGCCATCGAGGACGTCACCCTGCGCGTAAATTCCGCGATCCCCGTCGGTGCCACCGGAGAGGCCGCCGTGCTCGCCCGCCGCAAGATCACCGCCGAAATCGAAAAAGAATCTCTCGCCAAGACCGGGCTCCGCAGCGACGTCGTCACCCTCTACCAGGGCGGCGCCTATCACCTCTATCGCTTCAAGAAATACACCGACATCCGCCTCGTCTTCGCCCCGGAGCAGGGCGTCGCGTTCTTCGGCGGCGATCCCGACAATTTCGAATATCCCCGCTACAACCTCGATGTGTGCTTTTTCCGCGTCTACGAAAACGGCCAGCCCGTTAAGTCCGCGCACTCCCTCAAGTGGTCCGCGAAAGGTGCCCAGGACGGCGAGCTCTCGTTCGTTTCGGGCCACCCCGGAACCACCCGCCGCCTACTCACGGTTCCAGAACTTGAATATATCCGCGATAACCAGTTTCCCTACCAGCTCGCGCTCCTGAAGCGCCGCGAAGTCCTCCTCTCGAACTGGGGCAACCGCGACGCCGAGAACGCCCGCCGCGCCAAAGATGAACTCTTCGGTATCCAAAATACCCGCAAAGCCCGGGACGGTGCCATCGCCGCACTGCATGATCCGGAATTCTTCGGCGCCAAAATCGCCGCCGAGGCCACTTTCAAGAAACACCTCGCCGATCGCGCCGATGGCAAAGACGCCCTCGCCGCGTTTGCCCGCATCGCGGACGCGCAAAAGGCCATCGCCAAGATTGCCACGCGCCAGCGCCTCCTCGAGGGCCTCGTCGCCTTCAATGCCGGTTCCTACGGTCTGGCCCGCCACCTCCTCCGCGCCGGTGACGAACGCCCCAAGCCCAACGGCGAACGCCTCAAGGAATACTCCGATGCCCGCCGCGAGTCCTTCGAGCAGCAGCTGTTCTCCGACAAGCCCATCTACACGGACCTCGAAATCGTCACCTTGGCCGACTCCCTCACCTATCTCGTCGAGCAACTCGGCGTGGGCGACGCGGTCGTGAAGGCGGTCCTCGCCGGAAAATCCCCCCGCGCCCGCGCTGCCGAGCTGATCACCACCACGAAGATCCGCGATGTCGCCTTCCGCAAAAAACTCTACGAGGGCGGGACCGCCACCGTCGCCGCCGCGAAGGATCCGCTCATCGAGGTCGCCCGTGCGGTTGACACCGAAGCTCGCGCGCTCCGCAAGACCCTCGAGTCCGCCGACGAGACCAAGCAGCAGGCCCAGGCCATCATCGGCAAAGCCCGCTTCGCCCTCGAAGGCGCGGGCAACTATCCGGACGCCACCTTCACGCTCCGCCTCAGCTACGGCCCCATCATGGGCTACGAGGAAAACGGCCTGAAAATCCCTGCGCACACCACCTACGCCGGCCTCTACGAACGCAGCGCGAAGCAGGGTAACAAGGGCGACTTCGAACTCCCCGCGCGTTGGTTGCAGAAAAAGTCCGCCCTCAACCTCGCCACGCCCTTCAACTTCGTGAGCACCGCCGACATTATCGGCGGCAACTCCGGCAGCCCCAGCGTCAATCGCGCCGGCGAGTTCATCGGCATCATCTTCGACGGCAACCTCGCCTCCCTTTCCGGCGACTTCGGCTACGAAGACAAACAAGCCCGCGCCCTCAGCGTCGACAGCGCCGGCATTCTGGAGGCGCTGCGCAAAGTCTACGAAGTCCCCGCCCTCGTGAACGAGCTCGTCAACGGCAAGCGCTGATCAGGTCAGTCTGGTAACGTTTCATGGCCGACCTTCGGGTCGGCCCTTTTTTCGTGAGCAAAGCTCGGCGCTGCGTGCGCCTAGCTAGCGCGCGGTGCTGGCGCCCAAGACGGCGAAGGTGGCTGCGGTGCCAAGGTTGACGATGGTCTGGGCGTGGGCGGCCAGCGGCGTGCCGGCGAGGACGATACAGGCGAGGAGTGGAATCGTTTTCATTTTCAGGACGCTCAGACGGGCGCGAAGATCCTCGCCTGCCGCACCGAACGAAACACGTGCCGGTATTCCGCCGGCGCCAACCCAGCATTGATCATTACCGCGAGCGGCTTCCCGGCCGGCAAAACGTGGCGCGCGACGAAAGCGGCGAAAGGTCCGTCGGTCACAAAATCATTGCCGAAGGCCGCGATCACAAGCAGCGGCTGCAGCGGCGACTCGGCTTGGCTCGCCCGCACGATCTCGTGCAACCGCGCCAACTTCCCCTCGCCGAACGGCACGGGATACCCGACTTCGCGCGTGAGCCGCCCGTCGGTCGCGCGCACCCGGATGCCGTGAATCCGATCGGGCGCAATCCCGAGGCTGGCCGTTGCGCCTCGGACAAAAACCTCCGGGCTCGCCGAGATCACATGTTGCTCGACCCCGTCCGCCGCCAGTCCATCGAACCAGAGCCGCGACGCGGCAAAATAGTGCCGACTCAGCGTCACCGAAAAGTGCTGACGCGCCAATTCCTGCAACGCCGCCTCCTCGGCACCCGCCCACACTTGGGCAATCCACGGATAGGCGAGCCACGGGCCGGCCCGCCGCTTGAGCTCCCCGTAATCATCCTTCCACGCCGCGTAACCGCCCTCGTCCGGATAATCCGCCGATAGTCCCCGCGCGATCGCGAGGCGCGCGAGCCCGGGGTAGACCTCCCGGCCTCGCTCGGCATAACCCTCCGTGCAGTCGCCCCGCAGGAGCGTGCCGTCGAAATCCCAAAACGCTAGGCAGCGCGCGGCGGGAAACTGCTCACGCAACAACGCACAGGTCTCGCGCACGGCTGCGAGCAACTCCGCCGCATGGGGTTCAACGACGACCGGTGGCATGACTCCGCCCTCAAGCTCGGCGATAAGGCACCAAGCGGTTCTCTACCGAAACATCATCGTAGAAATCCACGAGCGCATAGGCCGGCGGAAATTCTTGGTAGTCGCCCTTCCACCAGCCACCGCTGACGGCCCCGTTGCAGAGGTAACGCACGCCTAGGTACCCGTATCCAGCCGGACAAACGCTCGCTGCGTGTCGAACGATCCGCCCGTGAGCTTCGTGAGCGCCGTGAAAGACTCCCGCGGCACATCCGTAAAATAAGCGAGGGTGCCGCCCAGCGCCTGCGTGGACGCCGAGCTGATCTCGGCCGCGCCTTGCGAGACAACGACACTGGCCAAGTTCTCGATGTCGATGTAGCGATTCGGCTTCGCGCCGCCGCCGTAGGCCGTGTAACCCGTCGTGACGCCGTCAACCGTGAAGCCGAGCTGGCCCTCGGTAAAACCGCGGATGTTGATCCGCGTCGACCAGTCGTCGCCACCGATCGCATCGCCTTGGGAGAGGCTCACGCCGGGCAAAAACTTAATCACGTTGATCACGCTCGCCGCCGCCGGCTGGAGGGTAATCTGTTGTTTGTCAGCGAGAGTATTGGCCGTGGCCGCCGCCACCGACTGGACGACGAATGCGTCCATTTTGGTTGCAGCGTCGGCCGCCGCGGGGGCTGCGGACTGCGCTCGAAGCAAGGGATTCACCGTGAGCGCAACGAGAGCGGCGCACACGTGGAGGAATGTTTTGGTAGCCTTCATGGATGGGTGTGGGAGGTGTTCAATCTGGTCTCTTTACTGTGGATCGCGGGATGAATTCCGGAGCGAGATGCCACAACAGGAGTCTTCTCATATGCCGGTCAAACCGCGTCGGCCGCCGTCGCGGAACTATCACCGGCCCGCCTCATTCGCGTCACTTACGTGACGAACGAGGCGCGACGGAAACATCGCCGCGACGCCCCGGGCGACACTTCCTCTGAAATCGCAGGCGTTTTCCCTTTGAATCCGCCGTGAAAGCCGACATTGGTGTGCTCTCTGCGGAATTTTCCCTTGGTCACCCCGACCGCTTCCGCCTTAGTTCCCATCGCGCCCCCCCGAATCCCCCCATGATCCATCCCGCCACCGGTGAGTCAGCCTCTGCATCGCAATTTCCCGCCAAAGCCGCGGCCACGAAACCGAAATACCCCGGTATTCGCGTCACCTGTAACGGCAATTACCTCGTCGGACAATACGTCGAGACGCGCATCACCGAGGGCGGCGTTTTTTATCCCATCACGCCTTCGACCGAGGGCGGCGAAATCTATCAGGCCTCCTTCGCGTCCGGCGAACTCAACGTCTGGGGCGAGCAAAAAGTCGCCGCCGAAACCGAGGGCGAGCATGCCGCGCAGGGCGGCGCCACCGCCTACGCCGTCACCGGCCGCCGCACCGTCAACTTCACCTCGGGCCAGGGCATTGTTTACGCGATGGAGCAGTATTACCACGCGCCCGGCAAACTCTCGACCATGGTGCTGCAAGTCGGCGCCCGCGCCCTTACCAAGCACGCACTCAACGTCCACTGCGGCCACGACGATTTCTACGCCGCGCTCGACACCGGCTGGATCATGCTGATGGCGAAAGATGCGCAGCAGGCCGCCGATCAGGGCATCATTTTGCGCAAGGTCGCCGAACTCGCTCTCAACCCCGGCATGAACATCCAAGACGGCATGCTCACGACCCACTCGGAGCGCATGTATCTCGCGCCCGAGGCCGAGTTCCTCCGTGAATTTCTGGGCGCCTGTGACGACCAAATCGACTGCCCGACTTCCGCCCAGCGCGAGCTCTTTGGCCCTCAGCGCCGCCGCGTGCCGCAAATGATGGATTTGAAGAACCCGATTCTCCTCGGGCCCGTCCAGAACCAAGAGCACCACATGAACGGTGTCGTCGCACGCCGGAATAATTTCAACGAGCCCATTTCGGGGTTCCTCAACGAGGCCTACGCCGAATTCGGCCGCCTCACCGGCCGCCACTACGGCTTCGTCACCGAGTTCAAGACCGCGGATGCCGACACCGTCTTCGTCTCGCTCGGCTGCGCCGCCGACAACATCGAGGCCGCGTGCGACTACCTGCGCGAGCAGCGCAACGCGAAGGTCGGCTCGATCCACATCAACGTCATCCGCCCGTTCCCGGAGGCCGCCGTCATCAACGCCCTCCGCGGCAAGAAAAACGTCATCATCCTCGAGCGCACCGACGAGGGTCTCGCCGGCGACAACCCCCTCGCGCGCGACATCCGCGTCGCCCTCGGCAAAGCCGCCGAAGCCGCGAAATTCACCCGTGGCACGGGCGTCCCGCCCGTGATTCCAGCCCTCCCCTCCCTCACCCCCGCCGAAACGCCCCGCCTCTTCCGCGGGGCCTACGGCATCGGCTCGCGCGATTTCCGTCCCGAACATTCGATGGGCGCCTACGAATTCGCCACCGGCGCCTCCGCCCGCAAAGACGGCCGCAGCGCGGCGGACGGTGAGACGTTCTTCGTCCTCGGTGTCGATCATCCCTACGCCGTCATCAGCAAAGACACGCCCTCCCTGCTTCCCGAGGGCGCGATCGCCGTGCGTTTCCACTCCATCGGCGGCTGGGGCATGATCACCACGGGAAAAAATCTCGGCTCCATCATCGGTGACTTCGGCCAGTTCATCTCCGAGCAAAAACCCACCTACGACGCGGACGGCGTCCTCGAGGACAAGCTCTTCATCATGGCGAATCCGAAATACGGTTCGGAGAAAAAGGGCGCGCCCACCAACTACTACCTCACCGTCGCACCCTCGCAGATCAAAGTGAACTGCGAGCTGAACCACGTGGACGTCGTGCTCTGCTGCGATCCGAAGGCGTTCACGCACACGAATCCGCTCGAGGGCATCAAGAAAGGCGGCGCCCTCGTCTGGGAGTCGAGCGATTCACCCGAGGTCGCGTGGCAACGCGTCCCCGCGAAATACCGCCAGTGGATTCAGGAAAATAATATCCGCATCTACATCCTCCCGGGTTTCGACATCGCAAAAAAAGCGACCAACCAGACCGAGTTGCAGCTCCGGATGCAGGGAAACTCCTTCCTCGGCGCCTTCTTCCGCGTCTCGCCGTTCCTCAAAACCTTCGGGATTTCCGAGGAACAGTTTACCAACGTCGTCCACAAACAGTATGTGAAGAAATTCGGCCGCTTCGGCGACGCCGTCGTCAAGTCGAACATGACCGTGATGACCGAGGGCTTCTCGCGCGTGACGGAAATAAAAATCGGTCGCAGTGACGACCCCGATCGCTCTTCGATGCGCAACCCGATGCTCGCGCCCCTCGGCGAACACCATTTCGAACCGACCGCCGGCTGCGGTTCGTCCGGTTGCGGCAGCATTCCGATGCCTGCCGGGCAACCCGCGCGCGCACCGTTTCAGACGATGGCGAAGTTCGACTCCGAGTTCCGCGCCGGCCTCGGCTATCACCAGCCCGCAGGCGCACTCGCGTCCGTCGGCGTCATCGGCTCCGGCTCCGGCGCGACGCAGTCCAAATATGTCGCACGCCGTGAGACGCCCGTCTACATCGCGGAAAACTGCACGCAGTGCATGGAGTGCATCACCGCGTGCCCCGACACCGCGCTGCCGAACATGGCGCAGGAAGTCAGCGTCGTCCTCAAGACCGCCGTCAACAATTACGTCACCGATCGCGGCGAGCGCCTAAAATTCGGAGCTGAAATCGTCGCGCTCGAACAACGCGCCCGCGCTAAGATGAACGAATCCGTCAAGGCGAAGTCCAACGTGCCGTTCCAAGACATCATCCGCGCTGAAGTCGCCGCGCTCACCACCATCTCGGAGCAGGCGAAGGCCGAGTTCATCAACATCATCGCCAAGCTTCCGCTTTCATACAGCAACGTCCCCGCGATCTTCCGCTCGCTGGAGGCGAAAACCGCCGGCGCCGGCGGCCTCTTCTCCATCTTCGTCTCCGACCTCTGCAAAGGCTGCGGCGAATGCGTGCAGGTCTGCGGCGATCACGACGCCCTCCGCATGACCCGCGAAACCGAGGAACTCAACGCTGACCTCACCACCGCGCAGGTGTTCTCCCGTCTGCTGCCCGACACCCCGCAAAAATTCCTCGGCCTCTACAACGCCAACGACGCCGCCAGCTCCCGCGAGGCCGCACTCCGCAATCACCTCATGGTCCGCCGCAACTACGAGGCACTCGTCTCCGGCGACGGCGCCTGCGCCGGCTGCGGCGAGAAGAGTATTTTGCGCTCTGTCGCCAGCGTGACCGAAGCTTACATGCGGCCGCTGTATCACAAAAAGGCCGACCGCCTCCGCGCCAAGGCCGCGCGCCTCACCCAAGAGGGCCGGGACAAACTTTCCGCCCTCAAGACCCGCAGCGACACCGAGTATCAGCTCTTCCGCAAAACGTTCGCCCACGTCATCGTCGGCCTCGGCGGGGAAAACGACGAGGACACCGCCGGGCGCATCGCCGCCTACGAGGCGAAGCATGGCGCGATCGACGACGCGCAACTCATCGGCGGCCTCATCGCGGTGTTGGAGCAAAACGCATTTAACCACAAAGAGCTCCAGTCTATCGACGGTCGCCGCGCGAACGGCATGTCCGTGATGATGATGGGCGCGAGCACCGGTTGTAACACGGTCTACGGTTCCACGCCCCCGGGCAATCCGCACCCATATCCGTGGATGAATTCACTTTTCCAGGACGGCGCGACGATCTCGTGGCTTATGGCCGAGTCGGTCATCGTCAACCACGCGCGCAGCTCCGTCTCGCCCGAGCGCATGGTCGACGCGTTGCTCGACCGCACAGAAAATGTCGCCAGCGAAGCCGAGTATTTCACCCTCACCCGCCTCGACGACGCGCTCATGACCGAGCAGGAAATCCGCGAACTGCCGAAAGTCTGGGTCATCGGCGGGGACGGCGCCCTCGGCGACATCGGCTTCCAAAACGTTTCCAAGGTGATCCTCCAGAATCGCCCGAACGTGAAGATGCTCATGCTCGACACGCAGGTTTACTCCAACACTGGCGGGCAAAACTCCGACTCGTCCACGATGCTCGGCGGCTACGATATGAACCAGTTCGGCGCCGCGTCCCAAGGCAAGCTGATCGAAAAGAAAAACGTCGCGGAGGCCTTCACCAGCGGCCACGGCTCGCCCTTCGTCGCGCAAGTCTCGATGGCCAACGCCGCCAAACTCTACAAAGCGCTCCTCGACGGCCTCGAATATCGCGGCACGGCATTCTTCCAGAGCTACACCACCTGCCAGCCCGAACACGGCGTTGGCGATAACATGAGTGCCGATCAGGCCAAGATGGTGCGCGACGCCCGCGGCATGCCGGAGTTCGTCTTCAACCCGCGGCGTGGCGAGTCGTCGCAAGAGATGCTCGACCTCAAGGGCAACCCGAGCATCGACCGCGACTGGTGGCGCACGAAATACGCGAGCACCGGCGAGGAGTATAATTTCGGCGTCGCCCACTGGGCGCTCACCGAAGGCCGCTTCCGCAAACACGTGAAAGCGATCAAGGAAGAGGAAGCCACGAAACTCACGCCGTTCGACGACCTGTTATACTTCATCACGCAGGACGACGTCATTTACCGCCGCGTGTTCGACCCGAAGCACCGCAGCTTCGTCCCGAACTTCGGCGCCTACATCAAGGTCGAGACGGGCGGGAAATTTAAGTTCTACGCGGTAACCCGCCAGATGGTGCTCTTCGCCGTGGAGCGTCGCAAGGCCTGGCGCATGCTCCAAAGCAAAGCCGGCGTGGTGAACAAAGACTACGCCGCGCAAAAGGCCTTTCTGGCGAAACTCGACAAAGGCGAACTCCCCCTCGCGGACGCGAAAGCCCGCACGAAGGAACTCCTCGCCGCCGAACTCGCCGGGGTGAAATAGCGCCGCCGGGAGCGCGACCGCCCCGGTCGCATTGCAGCAAGGCCGGTCTCCGACCGGCCCTTTTCTCTTTTCAACCCCCACCCAGGCATAGGGCCGATTTTTTCTGATTTGGGAGCCACCCGGAAGGGGTCGTCGCGGTGACCAGCGCAAAGGCATACGCGAAGCCGTGCGCGGTGAGGTGGTCTTGAAAATCGCGCGTACTCTTGCGGCAATTTTCCTCGATCCCTTTCGCGGGGCGCAGCCACGCACACGCGAGCCCCACGACGAGTCGCCGACACCTGCCGAGGATGTGCGCGGCACGTCTGCGGCGA
>SYGN01000324.1 GCA_005799525.1 Opitutaceae bacterium
GTCTGCGCCGCCAATGCCACCGCACTGCGCGCGCTGTTTCCCGATCAATCTAAAAACGGGTGATGCCGAGGCACGGCGACCCTCAACTCCACTAACGCGCGCGTTCGCGTGCAGGCCGGTTACTCCCCGTCCGCGAATCCCCCGTCACGCGCGTGTTCACCGCGACTGCGGAATCCCTCTGGCGGACTCGGCACCCGGCGCGAATTCCCGCTCGACGAGGAGGTCGTCCCCACACACCACGCGGTGAGTGTTGACCACGCGCATCGTCTGCAAATCGTCGCGCGGCGCGGACCAGCGACCTAAGGCCGGGCGTGTCATCGCCGTGTGCGAGCTTGCGTCCCGCCCGCTCCGGGGCGTTTGATGCGTCATGCGTCCCACCCCTCGCGTCCTCCTTGCCGCGCTCGGCCTCTTCATCCTCGCCACACTCGCCCGCGCTCATGCGCCGGCGGTCGATATGCTTGGCGCCGCCCAGAAATTCCTCGCCACGCTGAGCGCCGATCAGGCGAAGCAGGCCACCTTCCCGCTCACCGATGCCGAACGTGAGAACTGGTTTTTCACTCCCGTCCCCCGTCAAGGTTTGTCGCTCAAGCACCTGACCGAAGCTCAACGTGACCTCGGTCTCGCGCTGCTCCGCAGCGGACTGGGGCAGAGCGGTCTCCTGCGCGCCGAAGGTATCAGGTCGCTCGAGATCATCCTCAAGGAACTGGAAAAAGACACGCCGGCTGGTCGCCGCGACCCGATCAATTATTTCATCACGATCTTCGGCACTCCGTCGGAAAAGCAATCGTGGGGCTGGCGCTTCGAGGGCCATCATCTCTCGTTTAACTTCACCCTCGTCGATGGCGCGCACGTCGTTTTCGCGCCGGTCTTCATGGGCACCAATCCCGCTGAAGTGCGCTCCGGACCGCGCAAGGGTGAACGCGTGCTGGGCGAGGAAGAAGACCTCGGTCTCGCCTTGGTGAATTCGCTCGACGCGGCGCAGCGCAAGGTCGCGATCTTTGCCGACGTCGCTCCGAAGGAAATCATCACCACGAACCAGAAGCGGGTGGAATTGCTCGCCCCTGCGGGTATCGCCGCCGCTCAACTCACCGCGGGGCAGCGCGAAAAGCTCTTCGCCTTGGTCAAAGTCTACGCCAACCGCGGTCGCGCCGAAATCGCCGATGAGACCTTTGCCACCATCAGCAAGGCCGGCCTAGACAAGGTCACGTTTGCGTGGGCCGGCGCGCTCGACCGTAGCGCCGCAACCTACTACCGCATCCAAGGCCCGACCTTCCTCATCGAATTCGATAACTCCCAGAATAACGCCAACCACGTCCACTCCGTGTTCCGCGATTTCAAAGGTGACTTTGGCCACGACCTCCTCGCCGAGCACTACGCCAAGGAGCACAAAAAATAAGTGGCGGCACCCCGGTCGGGAAACCGGCGGATTGCGGAAACCAATTGCTCGCTTCGGGATAGGAGTCTTCATCGCCTCCGCCCTGTCGACGCGGCAGGTTGGATTACATTTTTTGAAAAAAATCTCGACGGCTCCGTGGAGATCGTCACTCTCGGTAACGCATCAGGAACGAACTGACCTTCAAAAAGTCGGTTCCGCCAACCGGGCCGGGAGCGGCCACGGTGGATCGGGGACGGCCTCGGATGTGCGCAACCCGCAAGGGAAGCGAACCAAGAACGCTCCCGAAGACGAAACCGATCTGATGCCCAGATCGGTTTTTTGTTTTCAAAACCTGCTGCGCGATAACTCCCACACAGAACATCACGCATCATGACCACCATCGCCATCCTCCCCGGCATCCGCGTCTGCGCCGAGAACGAGAACCATCACCTGTGGAACAACCACGGGACCTGGTTTCTCCATTATACCGTCCACCCGACACCCTTTACCAAAGAGCGTATCCGCCGCTCGCTTGGCACCAAGGACGTCAACATCGCCCGAGAGCGTCGCGACACCTTTTTTACCCAACTGGCAGCTGAGGCCACGAAAGTCGCGGGCACTGCTGGTGCCGGCAAAGCATTTGCCGCCTGATCAGAGTGGGCTCCCCTCGCCGCGGTCGCGGCAGTGGTTTGTCCGGACGGTCCGGGGCTTCTCACGACGGTCGCCGTGGGTCACCCTGCGGGAGGATTTGACCGGGAGCAGCAAGTGCGCACGCCCAGTGAAAATGACCGCACCCGCGGCGTCTGGGCGAGGTGTTCTCGCTGCTAGGAATTGGGCGCGAGGCAGGAAATCCGCGGGAAACGGAAAAACGGGCATTGACAAGAGTGCGCGCGCCTTTGTTTTCATGCCTCTCTATCGGATGACGAAAGTCACCCGAAGCCACATTGCCTGGTAGCTCAGTGGCAGAGCAGGTGACTGTTAAAAGTAAAACGGCCTTTTTGCCGATTTTATCACACCTACTCCCACACCTCCTAGTCTCGTCATCACAATCACTTGGGTCAGAATCGCGCGTTTTCCACCTTTGCCAAAATTCGCCCATTTTCGGCCTGCACTGTAGAAAAGCACTGTAGAAGGCCGAGTGGTTGATTATGCCGAGTTGGCGATTCTGAAAGCCCCGAAATTATTGAGCACGGCGGCGAGTGCTTCATTAGTGACCTCGCAGACTTCCAGTGTATCAAGCTCGCGCGCCTGCGCTGGACGGAAGCGTCGGTGGCAACAGGCGGAAAACCCGGTGTCTGGTGCAGCCTATCCGGGGCAACTTTCGAACGAAGAGATTCTCAGTCTGGCAAAGAAGTGGACCCAGGAGCCTTTTTCAAAACCCCGAAAAGGGACGAACTTTCGCTCTACGCCGTGGAAGACGCCTGGACGGGCAAGGGCAGCGCCCTGCGCCGCTACACGTTGCGTTTGGACGGCTTCGTGTCGGTGTCTGCGCCGATGAGCGGCGGCGAACTGATCACGAAGCCGATTCGGTTCAAGGGCCGGCGGCTGGAACTCAATTTCTCGACCTCGGCCGCCGGCGGGAAGCGCCCCGGGCGTCGTTAAAAGATAGCTGGGTGGATGGTGGTTCCGCTGCCAGTAAAGGCAGTGGGAATTCGAAAACCCAGAGAAACCACCATCCATGAAAATCAACAACCAAACACCAGCGTCGGCTCAAGCCGTGTCTGCGGAGAATCGAGAGTCGTTTATGATCCTGCTGCGCGACAGCCTACGGGCGACCGCGGAGCGAATGCTGGAAGACGAAGTTA
>SYGN01000325.1 GCA_005799525.1 Opitutaceae bacterium
AGGGTCTGAACAATAAAATCCGCGTGGTCACCAGACGCTCCTATGGCTTTCGCACCTACCGGGCGATGGAGGTCGCCCTGTATCACAATCTTGGGCACCTACCCGAACCCGAGTTCACCCACAGATTCAGCTGACCAGACCGGAAAGCTTGGTGCGCTCAGCGAGCTTGTAGTCAACCTGGCCGGAGAGGGACTGGCGGCGGGTGTTTTTCTGCTCGTTCTGGAGATTCCAACTGTTGATCCACGGTCGGTCGGGCGAGCCGCCGGCGGCGGGGTTGTATTGCCAGCCGTAGGACGAGCGCGGGTAGATGTTGTAGAGCTGGGAGTTTTTGTAGGCGAGGTTGTAGCCGAGATTTTCGGTCAGGCGGGAGGCGGAGTTGAGATCGATGCCGGGAAGAATCTTGCGGGTCTTTTCCTGACCCCAGCCCTCGGTCTTGCCGAGGCAGAGGTCGCTGTCGGTGGCTTGGATGCAGGTGCGGTAGGTGAAGAGGCTGCCCTGACGGTCGAAGGCGCTCTTGGTGATGAGGTTGATCGCGCCGCCGGTGCAGGTGGCCTGCATCTCGGGGGTGGGGGTTTTGAAGACCTCGACGCTCTCGACGTTGTTGATGGCGACCTGCTCGAATTCGAAGCGGCGCTTGACGGCGCCCGAAGTGGCGCTCGCGATGGGTTGCCGTTCATCGTGACGTTGGTGAAGGCGGTGTTCATGCCGCGGAGGGTGGCGGCGCGGGTGTCGTTGGCGTTGTAGTCGATGCCGACACCGGGGAGGAACTTGAGATATTCGGCGGCGTCGCCCTCGGAGATGTCACCGTATTGATCGCCCGCGGCGACGACCTTGATGTTGTCGGAGGCTTTCTGCATCGCGATGGCTTGGGCCATGCCTTCCTTGGTGCCGGCGACCTTGAACTCGCTGAGCGTGATGACATCGCTGCCGCCGAGGCGAACGGGGAGGCTGGCGCGACCGGCCGAAACGGTGACGGAGGCGGCCTTAGCTTCGAGGCCGGGGTAGGTGACGGTGAGGTTGCGCGGGCCGGCGGGGACGCCGGTGACGGTGAACGAGCCGTCGCGCGCGGAGACGGCGCGGAGGGCGGTACCCACGACGACGATTTCGGCGCCCTCGAGGTATTTGCCGGTGGTGGCGTCGATGACGGAGCCGGCGACGGTGCCGGCGTTGTCCTGAGCGCACACGAGCGTGGCGAACGACACGAAGAAACACGCGGCGACAGTGAAGCCCGCGCGGACGAGGGTATGCAGATGGGAGGCAGGGTTCATGGTAACGGTGGGGTCGGTTGGGTGGAGAAGGCGCGGAGGGGTCGGGCTGCGGGCGCTGAGCCACGGCGCAGGGGGAGACGGCCCAAACGAGTCAGCAGGTTTGGCAAGTTCATTCCCCGCCTGACAGTCTGGCAGCAGCAGCGGAGCGAAGCTGCGGGGCCGGAAGTCGGGGCGGGAACCGGGGACGAAGGTCGGTGCCGGTCAGAAGCGGCCCTTGGTGCCGGTGCCCCATTGCACGCCGAATTCCCCGACTTGGTTGAGGTAGCTGTAGGGGACGTTGGTGCCGACGTTGAAGTTTTGTTCGGAAATCGCACCGGAGGCGACGGCAACGCGCTGGGTGACGGGCGGGATCCCGCCGTAAACCGCGCGAACGCTGGCCTGACCGGCGGGTACACCGAGGAGGCGGTATTCGCCGAACTCACCGGAAAAGGCTTCGAGGGTGGTGCCGTCGACGGTGACGCGTGCGTTCTTGACGTATTTGCCGCTGGTCATGTTGAGCACGCGGCCTTCGATCGTGCCGGTGGAGACAGCTTGGGCAGAGGCGAGTGGGGCGACACACAGGGCGGCGAGGGCGGGACAGGCGCGGCCGAAGGCTCGGATGTGAATGGTCGGATTCATGGGTTTGGGTTGGTTGGGTTTGTTGGTTGGCAAGTCGGGGGCACGGCGCAGGAGCGGCGCGCGGAAACAGGGCGGGGGCGTGTTGGGCGCGCAAGGCGGGCTAAAGGAAAGCCACGGGGCCCGGGCGGGGCCAGACCCGGGGAAGCGGAATCACGCATAGTGCCGCCACGCCGCCGCCACGCTCACGGCGTGGGCGCGGTGAGGATTTTCCGGGCTTGGGCGACGACGACGCTCCATTGCTGGTCCGGAATGATGGGGCCCATGTGGCGCACCGTTTCGGCTCCGAGGATCGAGGCGACGGTCCCGCACGCGGGTAGTGGCAAGCCGCGAAGATAGGCGGAGAGAAATCCGGCGGCCCAAGCGTCACCGGCGCCGTTGGAATCGATCGCGTCTGCAATCGCGACGGGAGCGATGCGATGAAGTTCCGTGCCGCGCGCGATCCACGCGCCGTCTTTGCCCAGCTTAACGGCCGCGGTGCCGCCGAAACTAGCGAGGCGGCGGGCGTGAGCCGCATAATCTTCGGGAGTGGTGGCGGGGAGGTCGGGGAACAGTTCGCGGATTTCGTCTTCGTTCGCGACGACGAGGTCGAGGCCGGTCTTGAGTTGGCCCAGCAGCCAGTCGCGGGCCATGTGGACAATTTCGAAAGAGGCGACGTCGAGGCTGATCTTACAACCGGCGGCGCGGGCAGCGGCGAGGACGGCGTCGGCGAGCGGGCGGTTAAAAACGATGTAGCCTTCGATGTGGGCGAGGCGGCAGCCGGTGAAATCAGCCGCGGACACCTCGTCGGGTGAAAATGAAAACACCGCCCCGAGCTCGGTGCGCATGGTGCGTTGGGCGTCCGGGGTAGTGAAAATGAGGCAGCGCGCGTTGGGGAGCGGGCTGTGTTTGAAGCGCTGGGTATCGACGCCGCTGGAGGCAAAACGCGCACGATAGGCACGGGCGGTGTCATCGCCACCGAGTTTGCCGATGAACGTCGTGCGGAGGCCGAGTCGGGCGGCGTTGAAGGTGGTATTGGCGGCGGAGCCGCCGGGAGTGGGCGCGGGAGGCGAGGGGAGCAGGGCGATCAGGCGGGCAATTTCCTCGGGGGAGACGTTGATCGAGCCGCCCTTCTCGCCGGCCGTGTGGGCGAGAAAGGATTCCGGCACGGTCGCGACGAGGTCCATGATGGGAGCGCCAACGCCGATCAGATCGAAGGGGGATGGCGTGGCAGCGGAAGCGGAGGAAGCCATGGTCTGAGCGGACAAATAACTCGGGGTGAAGCGGGGGCGCGAAGCGCGTGGATTCGGGGAAAACTAACCTGAAACCGTGAGGCTCGTAGCGAGGAGGAGTTCGTCGTCGATCTCGACGAGCAGCTCGTATTCACCGGGTCCGGGGAAGGAGAGATTGCGGATTTCGTTAATGAGATTGATGCGGTGGACCGGGCTTTGGGATTCGAACGGGCGTTCGAGGAGCTGCTGCGGAGTGGTGCCTTCGAGGCCCATCGAGATCTTCAGCGAGTGCTGCCCGGTGGAGACGTCGCTGATCGTGAGAAACCAGATCATGAACGGGTGAGTGACGGGAAATTGCCGTGCCTGAATGTTGGAGAAAATACCCAGAATGGTGTGTTTGCCGGAGCCGGGGTCGATGTGGACGGCGTCACAGGTGAGCCAGGCGAGAAGTTGTGGTTTGGATTGCACGAGGGCGTGAGCAGGGCGGGGTCGGCAGCGCGGGGCAAATCATTTTGCTTGGAGCCGTGGCCCGAGCGGCGCTTTGTGGAGCGGTGTTCCTCGCGTTGCTCAGTAAAACGTCGGCGCCCACGTTGCTCGACTCGCTCGCGGACTATCCGCGCTGGGTCGTGGTGGTGTGTGTAACCATCGTGCTGGCGGCGGCGATTTGGGTCGTCATGAAGCTGCTCAAGTGGACGTTGTGGATGCTGCTAATTGCCGTGTTGATCATCGGACTGGGGACGGCGGCGTGGCTGATGCTTCGCTAGGGTGCGCGAGATTTCATAACTTTGTCTTGCGCGGTCTAAACACGGGTCGTCAGCGTTGCCACCCGTGAAATACATTTTCGTCACTGGTGGGGTCGTTTCATCATTGGGCAAGGGCCTTACGGCAGCGTCCTTGGGCGCGTTGCTGGAGATTCGCGGGCTCATCGTCCGCATTCAAAAATTTGATCCGTATCTCAATGTCGATCCGGGCACGATGAGCCCCATGCAGCACGGTGAGGTTTACGTGCTGGAAGACGGGGCCGAGACCGATCTCGATTTGGGCCACTACGAGCGATTCACGAGCGGCAAACTCTCCCGACTCAACTCGCTCTCGTCCGGGCAGGTTTATGAGAGTGTCATCCAAAAGGAACGCGCCGGTGAATACCTGGGGCAAACGGTGCAAGTGATCCCGCACGTCACCAATGAAATTAAGAAACGGATTTATGCGGGCGGCACGGGCGCGGATGTGTTAATCACCGAAATTGGCGGCACGACCGGCGATATCGAAGGGATGCCGTTTCTAGAGGCGATGCGGCAATTTGCTCTCGAGTTGGGACCGCAGGATGTCGTTTTCATTCACGTGACGCTGGTGCCGTTTCTCAAGGCGGCGGGTGAACTCAAGACGAAGCCTACGCAGCAGTCGGTCGCCAAGCTGCGGGAGATTGGGATCCAGCCCGATGTGCTGGTGTGCCGCACGGACCACGAACTCGATACCGACCTGCGCCGAAAGCTTTCGATGTTTTGCAACGTGCCGTTGTCGGCCGTGATCGAGTGCCGTGACGTGGATCACTCGATCTACGAACTGCCGCTGGCCCTCCAAAAAGAGAATCTGGATCAACTCGTGATCGACTTGTTGGGGCTGAAAAATCCCCGGCCGAGGGAGAATATTTGGGAAGGGATTGTGCAGCGCATTCTCACCCCGAAATATGAGGTGACGATTGGGGTGGTCGGAAAATACATCGAGCTCCAAGACGCCTACAAATCAGTTTACGAGTC
The DNA here is from genome assembly GCA_005799525.1 of Opitutaceae bacterium. Taxonomy (GTDB): domain Bacteria; phylum Verrucomicrobiota; class Verrucomicrobiia; order Opitutales; family Opitutaceae; genus GAS368. Next base: position 4,852 of record SYGN01000325.1, read on the forward strand.
GATTACGCACGCCGGTATCGCGAATAATTGTAAGATCATCGTCCGCCGGATCGACGCGGAAGATCTCGAGAAGAGGTACGGCGTCGCGTGGCTCCACGGGCTCGATGGCATCCTCGTCCCGGGCGGGTTTGGCGACCGTGGCACCGAAGGTAAAATCATCGCCGCGAAGTATGCTCGGGAAAAGCAGGTGCCCTACTATGGGATTTGTCTCGGACTGCAGATCGCGGTGATCGAGTTCGCGCGAAATGTGCTCAAGCTCAAAGGCGCGAACAGCCTCGAGTTTGATCCACAGCCGCCGCATCCCGTGATCAATCTGATGGAGGAGCAGCAGGGGGTGACGGATAAAGGCGCAACGATGCGGTTGGGTAGCTACGAATGTGCGGTCACTCCGGGAAGCCTCGCGCACAAATCTTATGGTGCGACCACGGTGCGGTAGCGCCACCGCCATCGTTACGAGGTGAACAACGCCTACGTCGACCAACTCCAACGGGGCGGGCTGATTGTCAGTGGCATCTACCGGCGCTTGAACCTCGTGGAGATCGTCGAGCTCAAGGGGCATCCGTGGTTCCTCGGCACGCAGGCGCACCCGGAATTTCAATCGAAGCCGAACAAGGCGCATCCGCTCTTCGCGGCGTTTGTCGCGGCGGCGATGAAAAACAAGAAGGGTGGCGCGTTGGCCAAGCTCGGCCCGAAGCTGAAGAGCCAGCCGATGCCCAAGCGGGCGCAGAAAAAATAAGCGATGGTTTTCGATCCGAAAAAACTTCTGCTCATCGCCGGGCCGTGTTCGCTGGAAAACGAGGGCGTGTGTCGCGCCGTGGCCGAGGCGCTCGTGCGGGTGCGTCGCACGCAGCCCGATTTGAACATCGTGTTCAAAGGATCGTTCGACAAAGCGAACCGCACGTCGTTGGCCGGCGATCGGGGCACGGGCATGAAAACGGGGCTGCTGCTGCTTGCAATGGTCAAGCAGGACTATGGTTTCCCCGTGCTGACGGATGTGCACGAAACGGCGCAAATGTCGGCGGTGGCCGAGGTGTGTGACGTGATTCAGATCCCTGCCTTCCTCTGTCGGCAGACGGCTCTGTGGCTCGCGGCCGCCGCGACGGGCCGGGTGGTGAATGTGAAAAAGGGGCAATTTCTCTCGCCGCAGGAAATGGTCTACGTCACCGCCAAATTGCGCGAGGGCGCGGCGAATGAGATTTGGCAGACTGAGCGCGGTACGACCTTTGGTTACCAGAATCTCGTGGTGGATATGCGGTCATTCTCGATCATGGCGCAGACCGGTTATCCGACGATTTTTGATGCGACTCACGCCGTCCAATTGCCGGGAGCCGGTGGCGGCAAAAGCAGCGGCCAGCGGGGATTTGTACCGCCGCTCGCGAAGGCCGCCCTCGCTGCCGGGGCGGCCGGACTTTTTATCGAAACGCATCCCGATCCGAGCAAGGCGATCAGCGATGGGCCGAACATGATTGCTCTGCAGGAGCTACCGGCGCTGTTGGCCGCGTGTGTCGCCGTTTGGAAGAGCGTGCGGGCCTGATGCTGTCGGTGGTTTCACGCCCTCGCGGGCCCGACGTTGCGATGATTCTGCGATGACTGTGCCGCTTCTTGACCAAGCCGCCGTGGGCCGCACACTCGACATCTATAAAACCTCTGATGGCCAACTTTATCATCGACATCCCGGTGCCCTCGATGGGCGCGACTGTGAGCGAACTCACGGTCGTTTCGATCAAAACCAAACCCGGCGACCGGATCGCCAGGGGCCAGAAAATCGCTGAATTAGAGAGCGATAAATCGATTTTCGAATATGAAGCCCCGGCCGCTGGACTCGTGATCGCACTGCCGGCTAAGCCGGGCGAGGTGTTGCAATCGGGGGCGCTGTTTCTGCGGCTCGAGACGGACGATGCCAGCCTGCGGCATTTGGAGTCTCAGGCGGGCAACGGCGTGAGCCCCTCGGCGGTGGCGGCAGCACCAGCGAAATCGGTAGCGGCGCTGGTCTGGACGCCGCGGGCGACCAAACTCGCCCAAGAGGCCGGGCTCGACCCCGTGAAACTCACGGACATCGCGGCCACGGGTCCCGGTGGACGCGTGTCGGGCGATGATGTCGCCGGTTACCTCGCGGCCCGGAAGTCTTGAGTCGACGTCGGGAGACGTGCGTCCTTTGCTACTGATCTTTTGCGCATGATTTCTGATACCGTTTGCATCGCTGGCGTGGGTCACGCGGCGCCCTCCAAAGTCCAGGCCAACAGTGAAATTCTGAAGGCATTTCCCGATCGCACGGAGGACGAGATCGTGCGCCTGACGGGCATCCGTGAGCGTCGTTTTGCGGGAGACGACGAAAGCGCGACCGACCTCGCGGTGATCGCGGTGCAGCACGCGCTGACGCAGGCCGGGATGAAGGCCGAACAGATCGATGGGATTATCATGGCCACGCTGATTCCTGATCAACCGGTGCCGGCGATGGCGAGCGATCTCGCGCGGCGGCTGCGGATTCCGCGGGTGCTGGCTTTTGACCTGAATGCCGCGTGCTCTGGCTGGCTCTACGCGCTCGAAGTCGGACGGTCGTTCATTGTGTCGGGTACCGCGAAGAATCTGATCGTCGTGACGGCGGAACTCCTGTCCCGGATTACGAATCCGCAGGACCATGAAACGGCGTTTCTCTTTGGCGATGGTGCCGGCGCGGCCATTTTGACGAATGGGGCTGGTGGCCATCGACTCCATCGCGTGGGATTGAGCGGCGATGCCGACCAGTTTGAGGCGATCCAACGCAAGGGCGGTGGCGCGCGGATGCCGTGGCCCGTCGCGGAAGACGGACACGCGGAGCATTTCTATCTGCAGATGAACGGCACCTCGGTGTTCAAGCACGCCGTGATCGGCTTCGCGGAACAGATCGAGCAGACGCTGGTGCGGCAAAACCTGAAGCCCGAGGACATCGCGTGGATTGTGCCGCATCAGGCCAACGAGCGGATTCTGAAGGCCGTCAGCAAGCGGGTCGGGATTCCTTACGACAAGTTCGTTGTAACGATTGGCAAATACGGCAACACGAGCGCGGCGAGCGTCTCGATGGCCTTGGGCTGGGCGGCGGAGGAAGGCATCTTCGCTGACGGGGATAAAATTATTTTTTGCAGCGTAGGTGCGGGGCTGACATTTGCGGGTGGGCTATTGGAGTGGTGAGGTGCGGGCGCGCGCAACGCGCTGAGTTGAGAGCCACGAGTTGAGCAATCGGAAGAACCGGAGGTGGCTCTGGTGTGCTCTAAACCTCCCACTGGATGCGACGAACGCTACCGCAGTTGCTTGAGCAGAAACGTATAGGCGAGGGCGTTCATGTAGGCGGATTGTTGATTGTTCGCCGCGCCTCCGTGGCCTCCCTCGATATTTTCGTAGTAGAGGAAATTTGCTTTTTGGGCTTCCAGTTTAGCGGCCATTTTTCGGGCGTGGCCAGGGTGCACGCGATCATCACGGGTCGAAGTCGTGAAGAGGACGCGCGGGTAAATCACGCGGGGGCGGACGTTGTGATAAGGGGAGTAGCGCGAGATGTAGGACCACTCGGCAGGCACAGCTGGGTTGCCGTATTCGCCCATCCAGCTGGCGCCGGCGAGCAGTTGGCTGTAGCGCTGCATGTCGAGCAGCGGAACTTGGCAGACGACCGCGCCGAAGAGATCGGGCCGCTGCGTGAGCATCACGCCCACGAGGAGGCCGCCGTTGCTCCCGCCAATAACGCCGAGGTGGGGCGTCGAGGTGACACGGCGCTTAAGCAGGTCTTCGCCGATCGCGATGAAATCGTCGTAGGCGCGCTGGCGTTTTTCTTTGAGAGCGGCCTGGTGCCAGAGCGGGCCGAACTCGCCTCCGCCACGGATGTTCGCAAGCACCTAGACGCCGCCGCGCTCAAGCCACGCCGCGCCGCTGCCGGCGCTGTAGGCGGGAGTCATCGAGATCTCGAAGCCACCGTATCCGTAGAGCAATGTCGGGTGGGAGCCATCGAGTTTGAGACCCGTGCGGGAGACTTGGAAATAGGGGACGCGCGTGCCGTCCGGCGAGACGGCTTCGTGCTGGGAAACGGCGAGGCCGTCGCTGTTGAAGAAGGCGGGGAGTTGCTTGAGTAGTTCGCGTTTTTCCTGACCGATCGTGCCGAGATAGAGGCTTGAAGGAGTGAGGAAACCGGTAACGTTGAGGAAATAGTCGTCCGAGTCTTCGTCGATCGAGGAGACGGAAACGGTGCCGAATTCCGGGACGGGCAGGGGTGTACGTTGCCAAGTCGAGCCAGCGCGCGTGAGCAGGGAGAGGCGGCTGCGAACGTTATCCAGTTCCGTGAGGATGAGGTGTTCGCGGGTGGTGGTGACGCCCACGAGGGAGGTGCGCGGCGCCGGCGCGAAGAGCACGTCGAAGTTGCGGTTGCCCGCTAGAAATGTGTCCCACGGAGCCGCGAGGAGTGCGCCGGCGGCGTAGGTCCGGCCACCGACGGCCCACGGACTGCGCAGGGTGATCGTGATAAATTCCTTAAAGGTGTCGACGAGTGCATCGACCGGCAGGTCGAGTTTTACGAATTTTTCGCCGACGCGGAGATGCGTCTCGCTGCTGTAAAACGTGATGGCGCGACGGATGAACTCGCGATGAAAACCAAAGCGGTCTGACACCCGCGCGCTCATGCTCACGTCGGTGGTGGCTCCCTCAAATACGGTGCGGGCTGCGGCTAGCGGAGTGCCGCGACGCCACTCTTTCACGATGCGGGCGTAGCCTGAATCGGTCTTGGAGCCCGGCCCGAAATCCGTGCCCACGTAAACGCTTTCCCGACTGCGCCACGCGACGTTGGTCTTGCCCTCCGGGAGATAAAAGCCGTCCGCGACGAAGCTTTTGGAGGGGACGTCAAATTCACGCACCACGACCGCGTCGCCGCCGCCGCGGGAGAGGTTAAGCAAACAGCGAGCGTTGTCGGGGCGCAGCCAGATCGAGCCTTTCCAGACCCAGTTCTCTTTTTCCGCCGCGGCGAGGGCATCGAGATCGAGGACCGTTTCCCAAGCGGGAGATTCCTTGCGGTATTCCGACAGGGTGGTGCGTCGCCAGAGACCGCGCACATGCTGGGCGTCACGCCAGAAATTGTAGTAGAAGTCGCCCTGTTTGGTGACTGCGGGAATGCGGGCCTTGGAGTCGAAGATGGCGAGCAGGCGATCGTAGATTGGCTTGAAATCAGGAGACGCGCCGAGTTCCTGTTCGGTTAGAGCGTTTTGGGCCCGGACCCACGTCAGCGCGCGTTCGCTATGCACGTCTTCGAGCCAGACAAAGGGATCGGCGGTTTCGGCGGGCTGGGCGATCGTCATGGCGGAAAAAACGAGGGAGAGGCAGAGGCTAGCGGCGGAGTAGAGGCGCATGGGAGAATGGAGGTTAACGAGGGTTTTGGAGTTCGTAGCTGAGGACACTGAGGGCATAGATCGCGGCGGTTTCGCACCGGAGAACGAGCGGGCCGAGCGTCACGGCGTCAAACCCGTGGTTTTGAGCGGCGCTCAGCTCGGTTGGAGAAAAATCTCCCTCAGGTCCGACGAGCCAGAGGACCTTCTTTGGCGGCCGGGCGTGCGCGGCAGAAAAATTCGTCAAGACGCGTTTGAGGGATTGAGCGCCGGGGGCGAGACTGGCGACGAGCTTCAAGTCGTAGACCCCGGAATTTTCAATTAAGGCCGCGGCCGATTGGATGGGCCGCACTGAAGGGACGAACGCGTTGCCACACTGCTTCGCAGCTTCGAGCGCGGCGGTCTGCCATTTCTCGATTTTTCTTTCCGAGCGATCGCCGGCGAGGTGGACCTGAGTGCGCTCGCTCCCTACAGGGATAATCTGCGCGGCGCCGATCTCGGTGGCTTTGCGCACGATGGCGTCCATGTTCCCGCCCTTCGGCAACGCTTGGGCCAAGGTGATCTCGTAGGGCAGGGCAGGGAGTCGCCGCGTCGAACGGATGCTCAGGATCGCGGCGTTCTTGTGGGCGGAACTGAGTGCACACATCCACTCGGTGCCGCAGCCGTCGAAGGCAACGATCGGATCGCCGCAGCGGGCGCGGTTCACGGCGACGAGGTGATGGGACTCCTCCGGGGAGAGGGTGATCTCCGCGGACTGGTCCGGTGGCGGGGTGCAGTAGGCACGAAAGTCGGGCATGGCGAACATTTGAAAGTCGAAAAGGGAAAACTCAAAGCCGGATTCGCGTTGAGCGTCGAGCCGAGCAAGACAGCAAGGGCGCTCAGCAGGCTCTCGGCGCCCTTGTGGACGTTAACCATCGATCATGATTGGCCAGAAAGAATGGGTAGCGGACGGCAAGGAAAACGAAACGACGGCGGTGGGGAGTTCAAAAATATCTTGGATCGAAAATTGCGTGGACATGAGGAGGAGCCCTTTTCATTTTCCGAGAGCTTTGAAGCCCGGGTGGCGGAATTGGCAGACGCAGTAGACTCAAAATCTACCGACGAAAGTCTTGTGGGTTCGACCCCCACCCCGGGCACCATTTTCAGAGGTAGGTCGAAAGCTCGGGACGGAACAAGGGAACAGAAGTGATGCCCTTACAGGCCGAGCGCGGCCGCGACGGCCGCCTCCAACCGGGGACCGCGCGCGTGGGTCCTGATGATGAGGCCGTCTTTGCCGATCAGGAACATGGCGGGGATGGCGTTGATGAGATAGCCGACCGCGATCGCGTTCTGCCGATACTTGCCGTCAAAATATTGCGGCCAGGGCACCGCTTGTTGCGCGGTGAAGCCGACGAGCACCTGACGCGCCTTCGCCAGCTTTTTCTCCCGCTCGACCGCGGTGTCGGCCTCGGCGAGCCCGGCGTTCTCGAGCGAGATGCCCACGACCTCGAAGCCCTTTCCGTGGTAGGCGCTGGCCGATAAACCGAAAAGGAGCCGAACGGAGTCAGGCTTTGGGGTTTGGGGTTGACGTTAGCCATTGCGGCGGGCGTGGTGAACGAGCGATGGCACGCCCACTCAGGCTCGAAGCGGAGGGCGCAATCTATCATGTGCTGAATCGGGGCTACTACCGGGCGGACATTTTCTGGGCGGACAGGACCAAGGCGGCGTTTTTGACATACCTCGGCGAGGCGTGCGGGAAGGCCGGCTGGCGGGTCGATGCGTGGTGCATCATGTCGAACTACTACCATCTAGCGGTGGAAACGCCGCAGGGAAATCTCGTTGGGGGCATGCAACGCAGCGCGGCCTGCGCCGTGAAAGAGCGCGCCATGCTCCAGCGCCAAAGCGACCGGTCGACCGCCGCGCTGATCAAAATCGACGCCTAGCTGCGCTGCGCGCCGCAGCGCGACTTGGAAGCCGTGGGTCGGCGCATCGGCCCGGTGGTTTGTGGGCCGAACCCCTCATCGCCGAACTCCGCACCCGCGTCCTCGCACCCGGCCAACGCCGTTTCGAACGCGACGACCTTCGCCGCCTCCAACGCTTCATGGTCAACGTGCGCCACCACAAATTTCAGCTTCTGCTCGCCCGCCAACTCATCCGCCCACTCTTGCCCAATCTCGAACTCTACGTCTTCGACACCGCCTGCTACCACCCAGCCCTCGGTCTCATCTTGGACAACCTTGCTCCCGACGACTTCCTCTTATGAACAACTCCAATCTCGTCACCCTCCGCGTCTGGGGCGACTTCGCCTGCTTCACCCGACCCGAGATGAAAGTAGAACGCGTCAGCGCCAGACCGAGGTAAACCTCGCCGAAATCTCGCGTGCGCTCGACCCGCACGCCGCGCACGTCCACCTTTCCCATTGTGGCGGCGGCGCGGCCGGGGGTGGCGCAGACGGCTCCGGCAGATCGGGCGTGGCGGCGGGTTTCGGCGCTGGCTCGCCGGCCAACAACGCGGACAAGTCCGCCCAGCCTTGCGCCAGTTGCGCGGCCTCGCGCTCGTCG
>SYGN01000326.1 GCA_005799525.1 Opitutaceae bacterium
GGATCCGCCGCAGGGGCGATTCTCTCGCTGGTCGCAACCAGTTCGTCGGCGGTGATGCCGGCATGGTTGGGGTCGGTGCGGTCGATGGGATTCTCCCGGGTGACCGTCAGGTTCATTTTTTCCTTGGTCAGGGAAACGAAATAGAGGCCGCCGCTTTGTCTCCATTTTTGCCATTGGGGGCAGCGTCGGCGAGAAGGACGCCCTCGCGGCCTTGGTGAGGAAAGATGATTGGAACCATGTTCCCCTGATCATCCGCGGGAACGTTTTCACGCATCTCGTGAACGGGCAGGTGATGAGCGTGGTCGTCGACGAAGATCCTATCGCGCGCATGGCCTCCGGCTTGATCGGTGTGCAGGTCCGTGTCGGACCACCGATGAAGGTCGAGTATCGCAACTTTCTCTTGAAGACGCTTCCGGTCATCGCGCCTGCGCCGACCAAATAATTGCTTTCAATTTCCTTTATTCTGTAAGCGCCTCCTCGCCTAAGGTTTCGTCGCATTGCTGGCGGTCGTGCCATGCGGTCAATTGGCACAACGTCTGGGACAGCCGCGTCGGGAAGCCGCACCCCAAAAACGCCGCGGCCCGAACTGCTCGCCGGCCGGCCGGGCGGGTGAAATCGGGCCTCGGAGTGATGCCCGCGGCACACACGGAAGTCGGCGATACTGGAAGCGCGATCTTGCTTCCGGCCATTCCGCATAGGCGCCCAGACTTTGGTCGAGTGATGACCGTAAATATTTTCGCGAGCTCCCATCGCGGTGGGCGCCGGGCCCCCTCGCGCAGCCTGCTTCGGTGGAAATGATCAGTCCGTAGCGGTGGGCGTTGCGGTTCACGCGCGCGCCTAGGCTCAGGTCGGGGCAATAAAAAATTCGCCGGGTTGGGGCGGGTCGAAGGAGGGGCGGCCGGCAGTGGCGGTCAGATCGTCTCAGCGACAGCGGCGTCGACTTCGACGGTGTGCGGATGATGGCGCTTGGCGCGTTTCAACTGGTGACGGCGGGCGAGCATGCGGTCGAGTTTGTCGACGAGCATCGAGACGGCCTTGTGGCATTCTTCGGACTCGACGGTGGCGTTCATATCGGGGCCGTGGATGGCGATGTGGCCCTTGGCTTTGAAGCGGGTGCTGACGGCTTCCTTCGGGTCGCACTCCAGTTCAACGCGGACGCGCACGATACGTTCGTCGTGGCGAAACAGTCGCTCGGTTTTTTCGCGGACAAAAGTTTTGAGCGACGGAGTCAGATCGAGATGAATGCCGGAAACGATGAGTTCGTGGGTATTTGGGCTGTTCATAAACCTGCGTATGGTGTGGTTTAAACCGAAGCCGGCCGTAAAGCCGGACCGGTGAAAGGGGAAATACTGGGATGGTCGGCGCGGTCCTCGCTAAGCGAAGGTCTCGAATAAAAGCTGGTCGTCGTTGTTACGGGCGAATCTTCCGGAGATGGAAAATTGTTCATCAAGCTGTCGGAAAGATTGAGTGTGGAGTTGAGGTATTGCAACTTCTCTCAGCAGAACCCTGCCAAGTAAATTCATGAAAAAATCAAACCCCCTGTCGTGTGACTATTGGTGGGTGGACCACTCGCCCGACCGCCTCGGCGTAGAGGCGAGGTTTTTCCATTGGATGGTGGCTCCGGGGCGCAGGCGGTGCATCCACGATGATGCTTTCGACTCATCCAGTCGTTTTCCGACGTTCAATCTGATCAGCCGACTGAAAGTACTCGACGTCAACGAGCACGCGTGTTCGGGCAGCGTCCAACCGAAGGGAGTGGGGCGGTGAGCGGCGGGAGTGAAGGAGTGGTCGCGCCGGCGGCGGGTGGGCCGGAAGATTTCATGACCAACTTCGGACGGGCCTGCGCGTGGCCGCGGCGAACCGAACAGGGGCCGGTGCGGATGATCGCTCCGGACGAAGTGCCGAGTTGGGTGGTTTACGAGGACGCGCGGTTGCTCGTGGTGAACAAGCCGGGTGACATCGTGTGCCATCCCTCAAAAGCGGGTCCGTGGTCGAGTCTCGTCGGGGCGTTGCGCGAGTATGCGCAGCTCGAGGTCGTGCATCTCGTGTTTCGCTTGGATCGCGAGACGAGCGGGATTGTCGTGCTCGCGAAGGACGGCAAGATGGCGAGCCGGTTGCAGACGGCGGTGCAGGAGCGGAAAGTTGCGAAAGCGTATGTGACGGTGCTGACCGGAGAACTGGCCGGGCCGGTGACGGTGAACCAGCCGTTGGGCGATGACACCGCGAGCCCGGTGTTTGTGAAGTCGTGTGTGCGGCCCGACGGCCAGGCGTCGGTATCCCATTTTACACCACTCGCTACGGCCGGTGGATTTACGCTGGCGCGAGTGGTGACGCAGACGGGGCGGAAGCATCAGATTCGGGCGCACGCGCAATGGCTCGGGCACATGATGGTGGGAGACAAGATCTACGGGCCGGATGCGCGGTGCTATTTGGATTTTATCGACCATGGGTGGACCGAGGCACTGGCAGTGAAACTATTACTGTCCCGCCAGGCGTTGCATTGTGCGGAGATCGATCTGCGGCCGGCGGGATTGGCGCATGTGTTCACCGCGCCGATGCCCGCGGACATGCAGGAGTTTTGCGTCACCCGTGGATTAATCCGGTGATGGCGGCTTCGATGGCGACGCGGAGGGCAGCGATGCGTTGGGCGAGGGGAAACGCCGATGGGCTCTCAATGGTATAGCACAAGGTGGTGTGGTGGGCGCGCAGGTAAACCGCTTCCGGCCAGTTCTCGCGCAGGCTCGGATCGGTCTCGGGCCGGATAATGCCCGGTGCGGCAATGGATCGGCCGTCGATGACGCTGGCGGTTTCGATTGGGCACACTGGGGCGACGGCAGCGAGCATCGCATCCGCGAGTGAGGGGCGCTGGTGCGGATTCTGTTCGTAAAGGTAAAAGCCCGTCGATTCCCAGTCTTCGTGCACGCAAAGGGTGAGATCAAAGTTAGGCTGACAGCGGAGCCACGAGACGTGGGCGCGAATTTCGGCGGTACGGCGATCCTGATAATCACGATTCAGGTCGACGCCGTCGCCATTCTCCCGGGTTACGGCCATGAAACCGGTCGGGTTGAGGAGTGGGCAGATGAACCACCCGGCGCGGTCGTCGAAGATGCCGGCTTCGAGTAACGCCAAGAGGGTGAGGGGCGGAGCGGGTTCGTCTCCGTGGATACCGGCCGAGAGGTAAATCCGCAGTCGGGGGCCGGGCGGGCGTTTGGTGAGAGCGAGGAGGGGCGTGCCGGCGTGTTCGCCGAAACGGTCGAGACGGAAGCCCGCGGTGCGACCGACCGACTCGAAGCGGGTGACGAGGGTGGGCGGGTCGAAGGCGGTTTTTTTCACCGGAGGAACGTAAGGCACGGCATGAATTGGTTGCGCGGAGAAAATCGATGCTGTCGAATCGGGGGATTCTGTCTTTAACAAAATAACTATGTCACCCGTTCGCGTTCGCTTTGCACCGAGTCCCACTGGTTTCTTCCATATCGGCAGCGCCCGCACGGCCCTCTTCAACTGGCTCTACGCTCGACACACGGACGGCGTGTTTATCCTGCGCATCGAGGACACGGACAAGGAGCGCAACAGCGAGCGGTTCCTCACTCTGATCTACGAAAGTCTGAGCTGGCTGGGGATGAATTGGGATGAGGGTCCGAAATATGGGACAAGCGGTGGTGGCGAGTATGGGCCCTACCGGCAAAGCGAGCGCGGCGAGATCTACAAAGACTATGTGGCTAAACTGATGGCATCGGGGCGTGCGTACGAGAAGGACGGGGCGATCTGGTTCAAGCTGCTCGGTGAGCGCTACGAGGCATTTGACGATCATCGGAAGAAAACCGTCACCAAGGTAAAAGTGCCGCCGGTGGTGATTGCGGATCAGATCCGCGGACGCGTGGAGCGCGTCGAGGACGAAGATTTTGTGATCGTGCGATCGGACGGAAACCCGGTGTTTCACCTCGTAAATGTCGTCGACGATATTGCGATGAACGTCACGCACATCATCCGCGGCGAAGATCATCTGTCCAATACGAGCAAGCACGTGGCGCTCTACGACGGCTTCGGGGTGAAGCCGCCGGCGTTTGCTCACATCCCGCTGATTTTGAAGCAGAATGGTCCCGGCAAGATGTCGAAGCGGGACCAGGGTGCGCTGATCGCTGAGTACCAGAACCGCGGCTATTTGCCGGAGGCGTTGGTGAATTTCCTCTGCTTGCTCGGCTGGAATCCCGGGGACGATCGCGAGAAAATGTTCATTGAGGATATCATCCGCCTGTACGATTTGCCCGGCATCAACCAGAGCAATGCGCGGTTCGACGACAAGAAACTCGCGCACATGAACATGCTCTATCTGCTAGAGCAGCCGGCGGACATTTTCGTAGCTTTGGCGCGCGATTTTTTCTCAAAACAGATCGAAAACGCGGCGGCCCAGACCGCCCTCTCAGCCGATGCGGCGTATTTCCGTGAAGTGATGTTGCTGGCCCATCCGAAGGTGAAGGGTGTTGAGGAACTGCCGGCCTATACCGAATATTTCTTCAACGACGCGTTTTCGATCGACGCCAAGGTGCGCGACAAGGTGATGGGCAAGGGTGATCCCAAAGCGCGGTTGGCTGAGCTCAGCGCGTTCGTCGCCACTGCGGACTTCTCCAGCGACTCGGCCATTGAAGAAGCCCTGAAGGCGCTGGCAACGCAGAGCGGCCTTGGCTTTGGCGACTACCAGTCGGTTGCGCGGTTGGCGGTATCGGGCACCAATGTTGGGCCGAGCATTACAGGGATGTTCCGGGTGCTCGGGAGCGAGCGGGTGAGGCAGCGGCTCCGGAAATTGCTGGCGGCGGCGTAACGACCCAACGGCGGTTGGGAAACCGCCGCTCGTGCGTCAGCAACGCGCCAAAATCAGCTGGAGCAATTCGCGGTAGTCATCGACGGCGGGGAACTGCGGAAACTGGCGCACGATATTCTCGGGCGCGTGGAAGAGGAAACCATGGTCGGCCTGCGCGAGCATCGTCGTGTCGTTGAACGAATCACCGGCGGCGACGACGTTGTAGTGGAGCGACTGGAGCGCGGCGACGGCATGACGCTTTTGGTCCGCCATCCGGAGTTGGTAAGCCGCGATACGGTCATTTTCTACCACGAGACGATGACAAAAGAGGGCAGGACGGCCGAATTGCCGCATGAAGGGTTCGGCAAACTGTTCAAACGTGTCGGAGAGGATGATCACCTGCACACGACGGCGGAGTTCGTCGAGGAATTCGCTGGCGCCGGGAAGAGGCGCGAGGCCACCAATGACATCTTGGATTTTCGTGAGCGTGATCCCGTGACGGTCGAGGATGACGATGCGGTCGAGCATCAATTTGTCGTAGTCCGGTTCGTCGCGCGTCGTGCGGCGCAATTCCGGGATGCCGGTGCGCTCAGCTACGGCGATCCAGATTTCCGGCGTGAGGACGCCCTCCATGTCGAGGGTGACGATACTTTGCTTCACAAGTGTGATGATTGAATCAGAGGGTTTTGAAACGTGGCAAGCCGAGGCTGGGCTCACTCGAATTGTTTTCGAAACTCGGCGAACTGTTGCCGGAGGTCGGCGAGTTCGCTGCGCAGGGCCACGCTGTCGGACTCGAGCTTGGTGATGCGTTCGTTTTCAGCGCGAACGGCGAGGGTGGCGGACTCGGGGGGGCCAGCACTGAGAGACGAGGCGAGTGCGGCCACAGCGATCGGGCCGGACAGCAGGTGGGCGTAGCGCGGCTCTTTGGTGCCGGGGAGGCGCGGCAGTTTGACGACGAGTGGCTGCGGTTGGCGCGAGGCTAAGATTTGCATGGCCTCCTCGACTTCAGCCAGCGACTCAAACGGCTGGAACCGCTCGGTGCGGGTGCGGAGCTCGGCGAGGGTTTGCGGGCCGCGGAGCATCAACACGCAGAGCAGGCCGATTTCGGCAGGGGTGAGCAGAATGGCGTCGGTGAGCGAGTGTTTGTATTTCGAGACGCGGCTCTCGGCTCCGGTGAAGACGGAGGCGAGGCGCTTCGCGCGGAGGCCGTCGAGGGCGCGGACGACGGTGGTCTCATCGAAGGCTACCACGGGATCGCGGTTGGACTGCTGGTTGCAGGCGAGCGTGAGCGAATTGAGCGTGAGCGGATAGTACTCGGGGGTCGTGACGGCCTTTTCCACGAGGCATCCAAGAATCCGGATTTCGTGGGCGGTGAGCAAAGGGATGGGTTCTTCCATGGAGGCTAGTAAACGCAAGTCGGACGCAAGGTGTTGGCCGCAGGAATTGCGGGGAAGTGGGTGCTGAGGTCGAGGCCCCGATCCCTCAGAACCGATTCGAGGAGGTCGTGGCTGGCCAAGACGGTGATCCCGGCGCCGAGGTGCGCGAGCAGGTCGGGGTTCGCATTACTCAGCTCGATAAAAATTCGCGCGTGCGCGTTGAGTTTACGGATACGCGAGACGGTGCGGATTGATTTGAGGTCGGCGTCCTGAAAGCGAATGTTAGCGAAAACGAAAATGAAAGCGGCCGCGCTGATGTTCGCCTGTTTGAGGGCGGCCGGGCTGATGGGCACACCGCGCACGAAATAATGCTGCGGGTAGGGCGAACTTGGATAAGGTCAGTCACGAGTGCCACTTTGCGGCCGGCGAGTGCGGGGTGGCGGTCGAGGACTTGGAGGAGTTCATCGGCGAAGGCGGTGTTGTCGCAAATGACGATGTGATCGGTGGCCTCCACTCGAGCGGTGCCGAGCCGATGACGGTTCGTCAGGCCGTTCAGAGAGTCAGCGGTCAGAGCGATGAAGTTGGTGTAGCAGTAAATATCAACGAGGATGGGGAGGACGCCGGCGGCGCGCCCCATCGCGGTGATCGGGGCGGCGCGCCCCATCGCGGTGATCGGGGCGACATCGCCGTAGCCGACCGACGTCGAGCTGACGAACCACCACGACAGCGAGTCGTGGTAGGTTTTGACGTTGGGGTTGATGCCGTGCTCGTAGGTCCAAAACAACCACGGGGCAGCGATCCCCGTGAGCAGGAGCAGTACCAGGATGAAGCGGACTTGGCGGAACATGACGGGGCGATTTTTACGGACGTGCTTCAAGAGGGGTGCGGGGAAGGGATGCAGGCCACGGTAAGCGCGGGCCGCGCCGGCTATTTCTTGGGCACCCAAGCATCCTTGAGTGTGATCGTGCGATTGAAGATGAGGCGACCGGCGGCGCTGTCGTTCGAATCGAGCGCGAAGTAGCCGAGTCGTTCGAATTGATAGCGCTGGCCGGAAGTAGCGTCGGCGAGCGAAGCTTCAAGTTTAGCGGTGACGACTTCGAGGGAGTGCGGGTTGACGTGCTTCTTGAATTCGCCATCGGCGTCGGGCTCGGGGATGGTGAAGAGGCGGTCGTAAAGACGGACCTCGGCCTCGATGCAGTGCGTGGCACTGACCCAGTGAACAGTGCCCTTCACCTTTCGGTCGACGTTGAGGCCACCGGTGCGCGTGGTGAGGTCGGCGGTGCAGCGGAGCTCGGTGATCTGGCCAGCGGCGTCTTTCACGACTTCGTCGCACTTGATGATACAGGCATATTTGAGGCGAACTTCCCCGCCGGGTTTGAGGCGGAAGTATTTCGGCGGCGGGACCTCGGCAAAATCGTCGTGCTCGATGTAAACCTCGCGGGTGAGGGCGACCTTGCGCGTGGTGGGGGTCTCGTCTTGCGGGTTGTTAGTGGCGTCGCACTCGAGGACTTCACCCGGAGCAATGTTCGTGAGCGTGAGTTTGATCGGTTTGAGCACGGCAAGGCGGCGGATCGCGGCGGGGTTGAGTTCCTCGCGAATCGCGTGATCGAAGACGGCGACGTCAGTGACGCTGTCGAACTTAGTCACGCCCACGCCGCTGACAAAACGACGCAGAGCGCTGGCGGGAATTCCGCGGCGGCGCAGACCGGAAATAGTGGGCATCCGGGGATCGTCCCAGCCCGTGACGAATTTATCCTGCACGAGCTGCAGGAGTTTGCGTTTGCTGACGATGGTGTAGCCGAGGTTGAGTTTGGCGAATTCGTATTGGTGCGGGACGGCCCGGGGCAGTTCGAGCGACGCCAGCGTCCATTCGTAGAGTGCGCGGTGGGCGTCGAATTCGAGCGTACAGATGCTGTGCGTGATGCCTTCGAGGTAGTCGCTGAGGCAGTGGGCGAAGTCGTAGAGCGGGTAGATACACCACGTGTCACCGGTGTGGTGGTGCGCGGTGTGGCGTATGCGATAAAGGAGCGGATCACGCAGCCACATATTTGACGACGTGTTGTCGATTTTGGCGCGAAGACTGCGCGCCCCATCGGGAAACTCACGGCCTTTCATGCGCTCGAAGAGGTCGAGATTCTCGGCGATGGAGCGCTCGCGGAATGGGCTGTCCTTACCCGGCCGATCCGGCGCACCACGGTAGGCCTCGGTGTCAGCGGGGCTCAGATCGCACACGAAAGCCTTGCCCCGTTTGATCAGCTCGACGGCGTAGAGATAGAGCTGGTCGAAGTAACTGCTCGCGGAGAAAGGCTCGGCGTACCTGGCGGATTCAGGTGAAAGGAGAACGTTGCCAGCGACGGGTTCAACCGCGTCGAGGTAAAAATCTGTTTTGCCGTTCGTGGTGAGTTCTGCGGGGGTGGTGCCCGGAGCCTTAAGGCCTAGGCATTGGTCAGCCCAACCGGCGATGAGCCAATGCACGTCGGTGGTGATCGCATCGACGTATTCGAGGTCTTCTTTGGCCGGGTTGGTGTCGTCGAAGCGGAGGTTGCAGCGGCCGTCGTTTTCGCGGGCGATGCCGAAGTTGAGACAGATGGATTTTGCGTGGCCGATGTGGAGGTAGCCGTTGGGCTCAGGTGGAAACCGCGTCACGATTTTCGCATAGCGTTTTTCGGCCACATCGTGCGCGACGATGGAGCGGATAAAATCGCTGGGTGATGGTGTGGCGGTGGTGTCGGTGGGCTCAACGGACATAGAGTGTCACATTGCGTGGCGCGAGAGGATGAGGCAACGTCGCAGTTGTCTTTCCCCTGCCAGTTCTAGAGTTCCGCCAGCAGTGCGCGGAGTTCGCGCTCGGGGTCTTCGTGGTGCTGGGTCACGGCGAGGGCCAATGCATCCGTGAGCAGGGGCCTCGCGTCGGTGCGTCGCCCGAGTTGCACGAGGAGTTTGCCGAGGAGAATGCGCGGCATCATCCAGTCGGATTTTTTCGCGACACAGTATTCGAAATGACCCACGGCCTCCGCGCCGCGTCCGTCGCTGGCGAGCGCTTGGGCGAGGCTGAAACGAAAGAGCTCGTTGTCCGGTTGGCGGGCGACGAGGGCGGCGAAATTCTCGATGCGTGACGGCATCGCCTCAGACCTCGTCCACAAAGACGATGACGCCCGTGGCGTTGTCGAGGCCTCCGCGGCGCACGGCAAGGGAAACGATAGCGCGGATGGCGGTGTCGGGATCATCGGCCTGTCCGAGCAGTTCACCGAGCTCCGAGTCGGGAATCATTCGGGTGACCCCATCAGTGCACAACAGATAGCGGTCGCCCACCAGCAGGGGCCGCGTGATGAGGTCGACCTCGGGCGGAGTTGGCTGGCCGATGCAGCGGGTGAGGGCGTTGCGGTTGGCCTCTTGGTAGTCGACCACCTCGCCCTTGGCGCGACGCAGACGAGCTTCGTTTTCAACGGAATGATCCTCGGTAATCCGCATGAATTCGCCTGTCCTGAGGAGATAGGCGCGAGAGTCACCGACGTGCGCGAGATAGAACGAATGGTCGCGCACAATTCCGACCGTGAGCGTGGTGGCAATGCCCCTTTCGGGACTGATCCGTTGACCCAGTGCACCAACGCTCTGGTTGGTATGATGCACGATCGCGGTGAGATTGGGCTCTTGACCGGGCGGGAGCGAACGAATCGCCCCCGAGATTTCATCCACCGTGTGTTGAGCGGCTTCGGCTCCACCGGGAAGGCCGCCGACACCGTCGGCGATCCCGAAAATGCGGGCTCCTTTGTCGCAAAAAAACCGGTCTTCGTTTTTTCGGCGAACACGGCCGATGTCGGTGAGCGCTGCGGCGCGAAGCAAGGGCATGAAATTTAGAGAAAGGCTATGCGCGGCATCGGTCAGGCGAAAGGATGAAATTTTTGGCTGCGCGTTTCCCGCGTGAGCGTGGTGAATTCGGTTTGAGGCAGGCAGTCGAGAAACAGCCGTCCATAGCTTTTCGCGAGCAAGCGCGAATCGAGCAGCGTGACGAGGCCGCGATCGGTTTGGGTGCGAATCAGCCGGCCGACACCTTGCCGAAACTTGATGAGGGCGTCGGGCAAGGTGAGTTCGTTGAACGGACTGCCGCCCGCGTCGCGGATGTGTTCGCACTTGGCTTCGGTGATGGGATGAGTGGGGGGATCGAAGGGGAGCCGCGTGATGATCACTTGCGCGAGCGAGTCGCCGGGCACATCGACGCCGGTCCAAAAACTATCGGTGCCAAAGAGTACGGCGTTACCCAGGTCGCGCATTTGGTTGGTCAATTCGGTGCGGGAGAGCTCCGCGCCTTGGATGAGAAATGGCCGCCCGGCGGCGCGGAAAACCGGCTCGAGCGTCGTCGCGATCGCGCGCATGTCGTTATAGCTGGTGAAGAGCACGAGGGTTCCGCCGCGCACTTGGGCAACGCAGAAGCCGACGTAATCGGCGAGTACATCGAGCGCGAGTTTGGCTTCCTGCGGCGAGGGCAGGGGAACGTCGGAGGCGACATAGACGCGCATGTTGCGCTCGAAATCGAAGGGCGACTTCACGACGATGGCGCGGGCGGTGTCGGCGCCGATGCGGGCGGCAAACGGCTCGATTTGCCCACCCATTGCGAGGGTGGCGCTGGTGCAGGTGACACTCGTGCCACAGCCGAAAAGATGTTTCCGCAGCGCGGGCGCGACGTCGATGGGCGCACTGCGCAGGGTGACGATGGTTTGTTTGCGGCCGCCGCGTTCGGCCCAGTAGACGTGGTTCTTGTCGCCGAGCGTGAGCCACGCGGTGACGCCGGACTGGAGGCCCTTGATGCGCTGTTTGTAATCGAGGAACTCGTCGCGTTCGCGGCCGTCCTCGAGGGTGTCGCCGACCTTCCCAAGGATGCGGTGGATCGCTCCGAGAGGTCCGTCGAGGGTGGGCTCGGCGACGCCTTCCTCGCGGACGCGCACGACGGAGCGCTGGGCGAGCAGCGTGGCGGCGAGGAAATCGAAAAATTGTTTCGAGGCATCGAGGGCGTCGATGACGAGTTGCTGGGCCTCGGGGCCGCCGAGCTTGCGAAAGACGCCGCGTTTGGTGCGCGGGTTGAAGAGTTGTTTCAGCGCCCGGTCGAGGCCATAGCTGGAAAGCGAGAGGCCGAAATTGTCCGTGGCGACTTCCGCCACGGTGTGGGCCTCGTCGAGCACCAGAAAATCATCGGCGAAGAGGACGCCGCGCGCATCCGTGGTCGCGCCGTTCGCGTTCGCGCCTCCTGAGCCGATGAGGGCGAAGAGGAGCGCGTGGTTGACGATGACAAGATTGGCAGAGCGCATGCGGGCCCGGGCTCGTTGGTAGAAGCATTTTCCGCAGTCGCAGTGCTTGCGCGAACACGACGAGGAGTCGGCGTTGACGGCGTCCCACACCTCGGCACGCGGCGGCGGCCGGAGATCGTGGCGCAGTCCGGTGCCGGAGGCTTCGGCCCATTCGGCGATCCGCTTGAGTTCGTCGTAATCGGCATCGGCAAAAAGGGTCGTGCGATCAGCGAGCGCGTGGCCCAGGCGCGTCGTGCACAGGTAGTTTGATTTCCCGACGAGCACGGCCGACTTAAATTCAGCGTAACGGGCGAGCGTGGGCGTCGATTTGAAAAGTCGGCGGCACTTGGGGAGGTCGCTCGTCTCAAGCTGTTCTTGCAGGGAAATCGTGTGCGTGGAGACGATCAGCTGGCGCGAGGTGTCGATCGCGTGGATGAGGCCGGGAACGAGGTAGGCGAGCGATTTACCGACGCCCGTGCCGGCTTCAAACAGGAGCGGCGCGTCGTCCTTCATCGCCGCGGCCACGGCGCGGGCCATGGCTTCCTGTTGCGGCCGATGATCGAGTTTGAGACCGGTCTGCAGCCAGCCGTCCTCTGCGAAAATTTTCACAGCGAGGGTGGGCGCGTGGCTGGTGGGCGGAGGCGCTGAGCCAGTGTCGTCGCGAAGGCCGATCATGAGAATGAATCTGCCAACCAATGGATTGAGAGCCGAGGGGCGCAAATGAATTTGCGGATGTGGTCACCGGTGGTGAGGATCGCGCTATGGTATCGAGCGACAAGGCGGGTGATGCTTGGGTGGAAGAACTCGTTCGTTTTTTGCGCACCCAGCCCGGGGTGACGGCGGTGCGAATCGATCCGACCGCGCACACGGTGTTTGTTGCCACGGTGGGGAACCCGCCGCTCGCAGGGCTGGAGGAAAAGCTTGCGGCGACGATTGCGGCCGTGGAAGCACAGGTAGCCTCAAAAAACGCGGGGCGAGCGCCCGCCGGATTTTCCCTCAGGCACGACGGTGGTGCGACCGTGATCGGTCGTGAGACGTGCGTCACCGCCGAGAAAATGTGGCTATGGAGAGAGCTGGAGTGGCCGGAGATCAAGGCGGAGCCCTTGCCGGCGGATCAAGAGTGGCGGCTGCTCGCGAAATGGGCGGCGGTGTGCGGGGTCGCTGGGGTTGGGGGAGTGGCTTCCGAGTATTTCGCACCGGATGCGGGCTGGTTGAGCAAAGGTTTTTTCTTCGTGGGCATCGTAGCCGGTGGTTGGGACGCGGCTGTGGATACGTGGGCCTGCCTCAAGAAACGAGAAATCGACATTCACTTTCTCATGCTGGCGGTCGCGGTCGGAGCCATGTTCATCGGTGCTTGGGGCGAGGCGGTTTTGTTGCTGTTTTTATTTTCCGCTTCGGGAGCGATGGAGGATTATGCTTTGGACCGCACGCAGCGAGAAGTCAGCGCGTTGCTCAAGTCGTCTCCAAAAAACGCGAACGTGGTGGCAGCGGACGGCTCGGAGCGGGACGTTGCGGTGGAGACCTTGCAGCTGGGCCAGCGTTTGCGGGTTAAGCCCGGCGAAGCGTTTGCGGCTGACGGGCTCATCATGCACGGCAAGAGCGCGAGCGACGAATCGACGCTCACCGGTGAGGCCAATCCGGTGGAGAAGGGCGTGGGCGATCAGGTTTTCAGTGGGACGATCAACCTGTGGGGTGTGGTGGAGTTCGTGGTCGAGCGCCTGCCGGCGGAGAGCACGCTTCAGAAAATCATTCGGCTCATTCAGACGGCGCAAAAACTCAAGGCGCCGAGTGAGCGTTTTACGGACAAGTTTGGGACAGGTTACACTTATGCGGTGATCGGCGGGTCGTTCGCGATGTTCTTGGTGTGGTGGTGGGGTTTCCAGTTGCCGGCTTTTACGAACACACCCGAGACACGCTCGGCGTTTTATCGAGCGATGACGCTGATGGTCGTGGCAAGCCCTTGCGCGTTGGTGCTGTCGATTCCGTCGGCGATCCTCGCAGCGATTGCTTGGGGCGCGCGGCATGGAGTGCTGTTTCGAGGTGGGGCGGCGATCGAGAAACTGGCGGACATCTCGGCGGTGGCGCTCGACAAGACCGGCACTCTGACGACGGGCGAACTGGCGGTGGTCGGGTGCGAAAGTTATCCGCGGGGGCGGGACCGTGAAGTTTTGCAACTGGCCTACACGCTCGAGGCGAAGTCGCAGCATCCGATCGCCCGCGCCATCGTGCGGCACGCGAAAGCCGAAGGGCTGAGCGAGTTAGCCTTGGATGATTTTCAGTCGATCACGGGGCAGGGCGTGCGGGGAAAAGTGGGTGGCGCGAGCCTTTTGCTGGGACGACGGGAACTGCTGGAAAACGGTCCGTTAGCCGAATGGGCCAAACAATTGCCTCCGGCCGCAGCGGAGTTGAGCGAGGTCTGGGTCATCGGCAAAGATCTCGTGGGACGCGTGCTCTTGAAGGATCAGATTCGCGCGGAATCGCGCGCCGTCTTGGCGAAGTTGAAGGCGATGGGAATAAAAACCGTGATGCTCACTGGTGACCGGCGCCACACGGCGGAGGCGGTCGCGAACGAACTCGGGCTCGACGAGGTGTGCGCCGGGCTTTCGCCGGAAGCCAAGGTGGCGGCGATCCAATCGTTGCGTGCGGAGGGGCACAACGTCGCGATGGTCGGCGATGGGGTGAACGACGCGCCGTGTTTGGCAGCGGCGGACGTGAGTGTGGCGATGGGGGCCCGCGGCAGCGACGCAGCCTTGGAGCAGGCGGAGGTAATCTTGATGCACGATCGCATCGAAAATTTCCTCGCGGCCCATCGGCTGAGCCGCCGGGCGCGGGCAATTATTCGGCAGAACCTGACAATCTCGCTTGGCGTGGTCGTTGTCATGGTGATCGCGACGGCGCTCGGCACGGTGCCGCTGGCCATCGGTGTCGCTGCGCATGAGGGGAGCACGTTGGTGGTTTGCCTGAACAGTCTGCGGCTGCTCTTCAGCCGTAACCGGTGGCTTGATGCGTTATCTCACCAGAGGAAGATCCTGTAATAATTCTGTGTTACAATGGTCGAAACTGAGCGTCATTCTCTTACCATGAAAATTGCTATTTTCGTCGCCGCGGTCGCCTTGGGGTCATTGGCGGCGGGCTGCTCTTTTCCCTCAAGCGGGCGTTTGGTCACCCGTCAGCAGGCGGGGCAAATGCAGCGGATCGAATACGGCACGGTCGAAAAAGTGAGCCGCGTCATCGTCGAGGGCCAGCACGGCCAGATTGGAACTTATGGTGGTGTCCTCACCGGCGTGGCGGTGACAGGCGGAGTGGGGCATGGCGTCGGCACGGATCTGGCGCGGACGGGCGGCGCGGTGGTCGGTGCAGTGGCCGGTCAAGCCGTGGAAGAAGGTCTGACGCGGAAGGAAGCACTGGAGCTGACAATCAAGCTGGAAGACGGCTCTCGGGTCGTCATCACGCAGGTGGGTGTCTCCGTGTTTGGTGCCGGCGATAGAGTGGCGGTGGCCCATGGTGGCGGGGGCGCGCGGGTGCTCGCGCCCTGAGAGCGCAAGGCCGACCCGGGGCTTGAATGGCACGAGCAAGCGGGCCACGTTCGGCGTCCGTTCGACCACCCCATGTTTACTTTCACTTCAAAATTGGCGTTTATTCCCTTGGCCGCGGGTGCGTCGTTGTTGTTGGTTGGCTGCGGCACATTGAGACGAACGCCGGTCTACGATCGCTCGCAGGTGGGACAAATCATTAGTGAGCAAAGCGGCGAGATTCTCGCGGTGCAGGAAGTGGTGATTAAGGCGCCGACGTCGCGGGCGGGTTCCGCGGGCGCGGGTTCGCGTATCGGCTCGGCGGCGGCGGGGGCGGCGATCTCGGGAAATCCGGTGGCGATCGCCGTTGCGGCCAGCCAGATAATTGGTGGGGCAGCCGGTGCGATTGCGGACAATCAACGCGGGGAGGAACTCACGATTCTCCTGAAAGACGGTCGGACGGTAATCATTGTCCAAGAGCGCGGTCGAGTGCCGTTCGGGGTGGGCGACCGCGTCAGGATTATGTCGGGCGGCACCCAAGACCGGGTGGTCCGCGACGAAACAGCCGGCAAGAATTACTGATCAGACTCAATCGACGATCAGGACCTGATCGCCGACGCGGACCTGTTCGTAAAGTTCGACGATCTCCTGATTGCGCATGAGCACGCAGCCCGCGCTGAGGGGCTCGCCGATGCGGTCGTCGTGGTTGGTGCCGTGGATGTAGACGTAGCGCTCATAGGTATCGACGTTGCCGCCTTGGTTGACGCCCGGTTCGAGGCCCCGGAGCCAGAGGATGCGGCTGGTGATGAGGTTTTCGTTGTCGGGTTCTCGTTCCAAGACTTCGAAGTAGTTTCTCCCAGTGGGCACGCGGGATTTGAAAACCATGCCGGGCGGCTGGCCGGCTCCGATGCGCTCGGCGATTTCGTGGAGACCGCGCGGCGTGCCCAGAGAATTCGTGATATTCGACGGGGGGCGTTTGGACGTGGAAATCACGTAGCTCTTCACCAGCACACCCTTCGTGAAAAATTGCAGAGTGGCTGTGCTGATCCGCACCGCGAGGAACCGTTCTCCAAGCTTGATGCCGAGGCGGGCGCAGGTTTTGTTGATTAACTCCAAAGGAGAATCACTCGTGAAAATCGGATCCATCAATGTCGGTATCGTCGGCGCCACGGGCGCTGTCGGTCAAGAACTGCTTCAGCTCTTGCATGCGCGCAACTTCCCCATGGCTTCGCTGCGGCTCTTTGCCTCGGCGCGGTCGGCGGGACAGACTGTGGTCTGTACGCGGAAAACCTACACGGTCGAGGAAGCCAAACCGGGGGTTTTCGCCGGCGTCGACGTGGCGTTTTTCGCCGCGGGCGGCGCGGTGACTCGGGCGCTGGCCCCGGATGCGGTGAAGTCGGGGTGTCTCGTCATCGACAAAAGTGCGCACTACCGGATGGACCCGGACGTGCCGCTCGTGATTCCGGAAATCAATCCGGAGGAGTTGCGCGCGCATAAAGGGATCATCGCGAATCCGAATTGCTCGACTGCGGTGACGTTGATGGCGCTGTGGCCCCTGCACCAAGCATTCGGTCTCAAGCGCTACTTCGCCTCGACCTACCAGTCGGTCTCAGGCACCGGTGCCGCGGCTGTGCTGGAGCTGGAGTCGCAGGTGCAGGCGAATGTGAAGGGTTTGCCGGTTCCGCGAAAAGTTTACCCCTACCAGATCGCCTTTAACGTCATTCCGCAGGTGGATTCGTTTGGAGAAAACGGATACACGGGTGAGGAAACCAAAATGATGCAGGAGAGCCGCAAGATTATGGGCCTCCCGAATCTCAAGGTCTCGGCCACGACGGTGCGCGTGCCGGTCGTGCGAGCGCACTCGGTCGCCGTGAACGCGGAGTTTGAGCGTCCCGTGAGCGTCGAAGGTGCGCGTGCGGCGATCGCGGCGTTCGCAGGCGCCGAACTGGTCGATGACCCTGCGAACAGAAAATATCCGACGCCCCTCGATTTCACAAAGAAGGCGAAGTGCGGCGTTGGACGCGTCCGCGTCGACACGGCTTTAGACAACGGTCTCGCGCTCTGGGTCAGTGGCGACAACCTTTGGAAGGGCGCAGCGCTCAATGCGATTCAGAACGCCGAGTTGATGGTGCGCGAGGCTTTGCTGAAATCAAAAGGGCCGCTGGCCGGGGGGTAGGCCACCAGCGCGCGCGGCTCGGGGCACTCGTCCGCGGGCGGCCTGCGCTGCAGATGAGCCCCGCGTCATCCCTGAATAATTCCTTGTCATAGCGCCAGCACGCGAGTTGTCATCATCCCTTGGCTCGGACGCTTAGCTCAGTTGGTTAGAGCACCTCGCTTACACCGAGGGTGTCGGGGGTTCGAGTCCCTCAGCGTCCACCACTTCACCTTTCCAATCTCCACCTTCACATGCGCCACACGATCTCCGTCCTCGTTGAGAACAAGTTCGGTGTTTTAGCGCGCGTCTCCGGGATGTTTTCCGGCCGCGGCTTCAACATCGAGTCGCTCAACGTTGCGCCCACCCACGATGCCTCGCTGTCCCGGATCACTGCGGTCCTCAAGGGCGATGAGTCTTCCCTCGAGCTCTGCATCCGCCAATTGCGGAAATTGATCAACGTGGTCGAGGTCGTCGACTTCAAGGATGGTCAGGCGGTCACGCGCGAGTTGGTGTTGGTCAAGGTTCGCCCGGACGTGAACAGCCGGCCCGAGGTGCTGCAGATTGCGGATATCTTTCGTGCGAAAATCGTCAATCTGAGTACGGACTCGCTGATTATTGAAGCGACCGGCGACGACGATAAGGTTACGGCGTTGCTGGGTTTGCTTGAGCCATTCGGGATTATCGAACTCGCTCGCACCGGTCGCCTCGCTCTCAAGCGCTAACCCCCTCTCGGAACTCGAAACTCAAAAAACCTCATCGAAATTTCATCATGCCCGCTAAAGTCTACACTGACAAAGACGCCGATCTCGGCGTGTTCAAAAACAAAACGCTCGCCGTCCTCGGCTATGGTTCGCAAGGCCACGCCCATGCGCTCAATCTGAA
>SYGN01000043.1 GCA_005799525.1 Opitutaceae bacterium
ATCAACAACTGGCAGTCCACC
Organism: Opitutaceae bacterium; assembly: GCA_005799525.1. Classification (GTDB taxonomy): domain Bacteria; phylum Verrucomicrobiota; class Verrucomicrobiia; order Opitutales; family Opitutaceae; genus GAS368. Next base: position 22 of record SYGN01000043.1, read on the forward strand.
GCCGCGAACACCTTCCGCATTTCGTTTACACCTACCAGCGCCGCCGCCACGTCCGCCACCGACCCGCAGAATCCCAACCGCCTCGCGGTTCGCCGCGTCCCCGAGAGCATCATCCCGCTGGACCAGGACCGGGCCAAACCACGGGGTCATGACGCGAATCGCGAATGGAGAGATTGGAATTCCGGACTGTTGGTGTGACCCTCCCGCTGAAATCGAGTGACCAGAGAGCTGACGCTGGCGGGTCCGCCCATGCCGAGTCGTTCGCCCAGCCATCGGTTCGAAACCGAGGTGACCTTCTGCATGAGGGCGGCGATTAGCACCTTGGTCTCGGCTGATTTTGTTGCCGGGAGCCGAGCCAGGTCGATTTCGAGCGCGCCGGCGATCTTCTGGAGTATTTCCTCCCAAAGCACGGCGCGGGCCTGCTTGAGTGCGGCCGAGTCGGAGCCGAGTAGCTCGAAACACTGCCCGGGCATGTCTTTCCGAGCGATTCGAAGTGTCTGTCAAGACTTGCGACGTGATCCTTTTTGCTGGCCCATCATCAATACACTGAAGACACGGCTGCCGAAAAGCAGCTCCGACGGCCTGCTGACTGATCGACAAAGGGAGATCCTCGCGCTGCTGGGCGAAGGACTCTTGAAGAAGGAAATCGCGGACCAACTCGGCATCAGCTACGCGACGGTCGACGAGCACGTCGCCCACATCTACGAGCGCCTCGGCGTGCGCAACGCCCCCGCTGCTGTCAACAAGGCGCACCTCCTCGGCCTGTTCCCACAGGGCGCGAAGCGCATCGGCTAGACTCGACGTGCGACCGCGCCAGCGCCGTGGGTTCGGTCGATTTTTGGCGCAGTATGCATCGGGGCCGTTCTAGTGTGTGATCAGCCCCGTTCCGCCTCCCTTTTTTCCATGAGACTCCGAAAATCATCCGCCCGCGGGCATGCGCAGCTCGCCGCCCTGTTCCTCGCCGCAGCTCCGCTGCTCGCCCATGCCGCCGACTGGCCGCAGTGGCGCGGCCCCGCGCGCAACGGCATCGCCACCGAAAAAGGCTGGCTCGACCAGTTTCCCGCCGTCGGCCCGAAGATCGCGTGGCGCGCGCAGGTCGGCCTCGGTGCATCGTCCTTCGTCGTCGCCGGCGGCCGCGCCTTCACGATGGGCCATGCCGACGGGAAAGACACGGTGTTCTGCTTCGAGGCCTCCTCCGGAAAACCGATCTGGAAACACAGCTACCCCGCAGAACTCGGCGACAAATTTTTCGAGGGCGGCACCACCGGCACGCCCACGCTCGACGGTGACAGGCTCTACACGCTCAGCCGCTGGGGCGACACGTTTTGCTTCGATGCCGCCACCGGGAAAATCCTTTGGTCGGTGAACGTGCAGAAGGAAACCGGCTGCCGCGTGCCCGACTGGGGTTTCACCGGCGCCCCGCTCGTGCTCGACGGCCGGCTCATCCTCAATGTCGGCGAGGCCGGAGTCGCGCTCGACAAGACCACCGGGAAGATCCTCTGGAAGTCCGGCGACAAAGACGCCGGCTACTCCACTCCTCTCCCCGTCGAGCTCGGCGGTCGTACGCTTGTGCTGCTCGGCTCCTCGAAATCGTATCTCGCGGTGACTCCCGTCGACGGCAAAGAGGCGTGGCGCGCGGCATGGGTCACCGAATACGGCGTCAACGCCGCCGACCCCATCGTGAGCGGCGGCCGTATGTTCATCTCGTCCGGCTACGGCAAGGGCGGTGCGCTCTTCACGCTCGGCACCGGTGCGCCCGACGAAGTGTGGCGGGCGCGGGCGTTCCGCACGCAGCTCAACGCCGCCGTCCTCCACGCGGGCCACCTCTACGGCGTGGACGGCGACACGACGTCGATCGGCGGGATCAAGTGCCTCGACTTCGCGACCGGCACGGAAAAGTGGGCGCACAAGGATTTCCGCGTCGGCGCGCTGAGCATGGCCGACGGCCTCCTCCTCGCCCTCAGCGGCACCGGCACGCTCGTGATCGCGCCGGCCTCGCCGGCCGAGTTCAAGCCCACCGCCACGGCCAAGATCCTCGACGGCAAATGCTGGACCGCCCCCGTGCTCGCCCACGGCCTGATCTATTGCCGCAACACGAACGGCGCCGTCGTCGTCGTCGATGCGCGCAAGCCATGAGTTACTGCCTATGAAAACGGATCGCCGCTCCTTTATCCGCACGTCGGCCGTGGCCGGCGCCGCCTTCACCGCCGCGCCGTTCATCCGCGCCGCCGCGCCCGGACGCAAATTCCGCACCGCGTTGATTGGCTGCGGTTGGTGGGGCAAGAACATCCTCAAGGAAGCGATGGCCTCCGGCTGCTGCCAGACTGTCGCCCTCGCCGACGTCGACGCGACCGTGCTCGAAGTCGCCGCCGATCAGGTCAACGCCCTCTCCGGCGACACGCCGAAAACCTACAAGGACTACCGCGAGCTGCTCGCGCGCGAAAAACCCGACATCGCGATCATCGCCACGCCCGATCATTGGCACGCGCTCAACACCATCGCCGCCGTCGCCGCGGGCGCGCACGTCTTCGTCGAGAAACCGACCGGCCACACCGTCAACGAAAGCCGCGCGATGGTGAAAGCCGTACGCGACAGCGGCCGCGTCGCGCAGATCGGCCTGCACCGCCGCATCGGCCCGCATCACGTGAGCGGCATTCAGTTCCTCAAATCCGGCGCGGTCGGCGAAGTCGGCATGGTGCGCGTCTTCGCGCACGGCGGCGGCGACGTGGAGAAACCCGCGCCCAACGAGGAGCCGCCCGACGGGATGGATTGGAATTTCTGGTGCGGCCCGGCCCCGTTGCGCCCGTTCAACAAGCGCATCCACCCCGGCGGCTGGCGCAACTACCTCGACTACGCCAACGGCCAACTCGGTGACTGGGGCGTCCACTGGCTCGACCAAGTCATGTGGTGGAGCGACGGCGCCCCGCTGAAGCGCGTCTTCTGCGCCGGCGGCCGGCCCGTGCGCGGCGCACCCGTGCTCAACGCCAAGGAGCAGACCACCGACGCGCCCGACCACCAGATCGCGACCTACGAATTCGAGAAATTCACCTGCGTGTGGGAGCACCGCCGGTTCGCCGACAACAACAGCGAGAAGCACAAGATCGGCGCCTACTTCTACGGCACCAAGGGCGTGCTCCACCTCGGCTGGCGCGACGGCTGGACGTTTTACCCCGCGGCGAAGAGCGGGAAAATCGAGCACGGCGCCCCGCAGTTGCAGGAGCCCGACGGCCACAACCTCGCGCTGCTTTGGTCCGACTTCATGGCCGCGATCGACGCGCGCCGCGCGCCCGTCGCCAACATCGAGGTCGCGCACCGCGCCTCGGTGCTCCCGCTCCTCGGCATGGTCTCGTGGCGCACGGGCCGCAGCCTCGCGTGGGACGCCGCGACGGAGACGATCATCGGCGATCCCGAGGCGAACGGCTTGTTGAGCCGCCCGTATCGCGAGCCGTGGATTTACCCGCAGGCGTGAGGGCAGATTGATCAGCCCGGGCGCGGCAGCTCGGTCGTGTGAAACGGCGTCAGCCGGTCGATCGCGTCGATCGGCTGCGTGCGAATGTCCCACTTGAAAAACCGCAGGACGATTCGATCCGGGCGAAAATCCGCGAGTGTGAAACCGTGTTGCTCGACCGGCTTCACGTCCTCGCGCAAATCGAGGTGCGCGGGCGGAGTCGGCCCGACGCCCCGGAAAGCCGACGGCCAGCCGCCCGCATCGGTGCTGATCGGTCCCGCGAGCACGGTGGTGATCGGGTTCGCCTGAAAATCGAGCGCGCCCGCCCGCAGCATCCGACCGAGGCCGATGGCATGGAGATCGCCGCTGACGATGAGCGGCGCGCGTTGCTTCATCGCTGCGAGCGATTGCATCAGACGATCGTGCTGCCGCAGCCAGCCCGCTTGCCAGTAGGGCTTGGGCACCGAGGTCGTCAGCTTCTTGTCGGCACCGAGCACATCCGGATACCACTCGCCCCACTTGCCGGCGCTCCAACCCGGCGGATTCGAGGGCACATGCACGAGGTGCGCGACGTCGGTCGAGGCGGCGCGAGCGAGTAACCAACGTTCCACTTCATGGTCCACAAACACCGCGCTGGGCCCGGCGAGCGTGGCCGTGCGCCGCACGTCGTAGAGATTGATTTCCGCCAGCCTCCCGTAACGGATCGTCCCGAAACTCTCGGAGCCCGCGTTGGGCCCGCCATCGGACCAGGGCAGTCCGCCCGGCCGGTCGGCGTCGGGCAGGAATTCCGGATAATACATCCGCTGCGTCGCGCGCGCGAGCCGGATCATGAAGGCCGACGGCGGGAACGTGACGAGCTCGTCGGTCGCCTCGTCGTTGTCGAAATTGTCGTGGTCGTCCTGGAGGAAAAACACCGGCGTCGAGCGGAAGTCGGTGCCGTAGACGGGCACGATCTGCGGCCCGGCGGCGAGCTTGAGCGCGGTCTCGTTGTTCTCGCCGAACACCAGCGCGGAGCGGTCGAACTTCCCGGCGATCTGCGCCGCTTCGGGCGTCGCTCCGAGCTTGGCGCTGGCCCGCGGCGCCAGGAGATCCCAATAGACGTGGTCGCCGTTGGCCACCACCGCCTGCGGCCCGAAGGAGAGCCCGCGCCGCAGCAGCCGGTTGCGAACCGCCGTTGGCAGGAAACCGATCGGCAGCCGCTCGTGTCCGCCGGCGCACGAGAAAAACATCACCCGGAAGTTTTCCGGCCGGGATTCGCGGCTCGGAAAAGTCGCCAGCTCCCACGGCTCGCACAGCGGCGTGCCGTTGGCGGCGGTCAGGGAAAGAGAATATTTCCGGCCCGGGGTGAGTCCGTTCACGCGGAATTGCCAGAAGCGGCCCTGCGTATCGGTGGGTTGGCCACGCACGGCGGCCGTATCGGGCGTCACCCGCAGCGTCGGCGGCGCGGCCAGCGGCGACGCAAACGATGCTTTGAGGAGCAACGCCGTGTCACTGACCGTCGGCAGGAGGTGCAGCATACCGCCCGCGTCCCAGCCCCGGGCCGGCGTGGGTGAATCCGCCGCCGCCAGTCGCTCGGCGGAAAGCGAGGCCAACAACGTGGCCCCGAAACTGCCCCGCAAGAATTCGCGCCGGTCGAGCATGACGGAGAGGCAAGCGTGCGGCGCGGATTTGTAAACCCGGTTATGTGCCGGCGCTGGCCGGCTGCGCCACGCTCAGAACGAGATCGCGGTCGTGAGCTGGAAGCTGATCGGCACCTGAAATCCGCCGAGGCGCGACGGGACGCCGACGCGGTTCACCTTGCTGAAATCGCCATTCGGCGGACGGGCGATGTTGTTGCCACCGGCGTAGAAAACGGCCTGCCGGCTCAGCAGATTGCGGATGCGCAGGTTCACGTCGACTTGGCGCCCGCCCTTGAGCCTCCAGCGATAGGCGGCGTTGCCGGAAATTTCCAGGGGCAGGTCCACATAAACGGCGTTCCCGTTGAAGGCGCTGGACGGATAGACCAAGGCCGGGTTGCCGCTGGAATCGAGCAAGGTGTCGGCCGTGCGGTAGCCGACGTGGTTGTTGCCTTTCCATTGCCCGTTGAGGCCGAGCCGGAGGCCCCTCGCGAACGACTCTTGGAATTCATAGCTGATCGCAAAATTGACGACCATGTTGTTTTCCGAAACGAGCGCGCGGTCGTTGACGACGGTGCCGGCCTGGGTCCAGATGTTGTTGTAGTCGATGACGGCGTTGGTTTGTTCCGAGGCGATTGCCGCAGTGACCGCCGGGTTGACCACGGCTACACTGGGTGAGCCGTTGACGGAGCGGGTGGTGTCCAACGTGCCGCCGGCATCGCGCAGGACGTCCGTGAAACTTGAGGAATTGGCGGCGAGGAAACCGAGGGACAGAGGATAACGGTCGAACTGGGAAACCTTGTTGGTGTCGACGTTGGCCAAAACCCGGACCGATCTCGAGAAGAGGTAGCCGACCATCTCGAATTCGTAGCCGGTGGTCTTCTGGCTCAGGTAGTCCGAACCGATGACATCGGAGATGCTCCGGCGATTGCGGCCGTCGCCGGCCGCGTCAAACGCGGCGTTGCGGCCGAGCAACTGGTTGATCGGGCTCGTAAGGGGGGATGCCGTCCGGACATATTCTTCGGAGTTCTCGAAGTAAGACAGTTTGACGGTCAGCCGGCGGTTGTAGAACTCGCCGACGACGCCGTAGTCTTGGCCAACGCCGGTGCGGCCCAAGGGCAAGTCGCCATAGAGGTCGAAGGCGTTGGTGAGCCTGTCTCCAGCCGCAGCAGACCGGATTGGCTGTTCATCCGGCAGAGTAGGTAGGCGCGAACGCCTCGGTGGCCTGTTCAAACTTTAGTTCAGGGAGGCCGCCTGAGTTTTTTGACCATACGGGCAAAGGTTGGGAAAACTTGAAAATTCGTTTCCGCTTTTTCCGCCGCGAGTAATCCAATTGTTCTCCCAGCCTCATTTTGAATTCTCGGTTCCTTCTCACTGGCTGCCCGCCGTCGATCAAACCACGAACTTTTGAAGCGAATCGGGCGTTTTCAGAGGGAGGGCCACAGGGCAACTCGATGGTAAGTCAAAGTATGGCGCCGACATGACGGGCCGGCAACAGTGTATCTCGTCATCAATTCGCTCCATTCGCTTCAACCGCCGTGGATGCGAACTTCTGGAACGAATCAAACGATGGAAGCAACCCAAGGTCTGAGACCACACTGAGACAACTCGCATGCACCTTACGGCTGAAACTCTCCGAGGAGCAGCCCCAACAGAAACTCCTCAGCTGGCAGGCAGAGGACATGGTCGCGTTTGAAGCGCTCTTGTCCCCGGTACACGAGGTAACGCTGGCTTTGCGGATAGTCTTCGGCGAAATTTTTGAGCGCCCGCAGGTCATCGGAGCGCACCTGCGTCGAGTTCTTCACCTCCACCGCATAAAGCCCCGAGTCGCCGTAAACCACGAAATCAACCTCAACCTGCGAGCGGGTCTGCCAGTAGTGCAGTTGGTGATTCCCCGCCGAGTAGTCGCACCACGCGCGCAGGTGTTGGGCGACCAGCCCCTCCAACGCCAGTCCGTCAATTTCCTGGGGCGCATCCAGGGGACCGCTGGGCCGGTTGGCGCGGAACACTCCGGCGTCGAAATAGTAAAATTTCGGGTGCGTCGCCAGTTCCCGCTTCGCGCGTTTCGCAAACACGGGCAAACGGAACCCGAGCAACAAATCCTCCAAGATTTCCAAATAGCCCTCGACCGTCTTCCGGCTCACCTGGCAGTCGCGGGAAACGTTGCTGAGATTGAGCACGCTGGCGTGCGAAAAACTCATCGCCTCCAAGAACCGCGCGAACGATCCGACGTTGCGCACGAGGCCCTCCATCTGCACTTCCTCCCGCAGGTAAAGCCCGGTGTAGGCTCTCAAAACATCCGCTGGATTGTCAGCGGCCCACACCAGCGGCAGCATCCCTTGGCGCAAGGCCGCGGTCAGCGAGAACCGTTTGCCCAATTCCGCCGCCAAGTAGGGATGCAAGTGCTTTTGCGCCGCCCGTCCGCCCAGCAGATTGACACCCTGCCGGCGCAGCTTGCGGGCGCTTGATCCCGTCAGGATAAATTGCTGACCGGTCTTGCGCTCGATCAGCAGATGCACGACCTCCAGCAAGGCCGGCAGTTTTTGCACTTCATCAATGATGACCTGGGGCTTGTCCCGGTTGCCCTCCACCAATTCGGTCAACCGCTCCGGCCGGGCAGACAACAGTCGCAGTGTCTCCGGGTCGAGGAGGTCAATCCGCAGCGCCTTGGGATAGTGATGGGTGGACCAAAGCGTCTTGCCGGTGCCACGCGGCCCAAGCAGGAAAAAGTGATCACGGCCCGGCATGAAGATTCGCGGGATGAATGCCATTCTGAGGCGCAAAATGGCGGAACAGATGCCGATTTCAAGACACATCGTAGCCGTCATTCGAATTCGCGGACATCGCGTGGTGCCGACAAAGTCGACAGGGCCCGTGGTCTTGGGATGTTCCCGCTCTATACTTGCTTGGGTCGGAGCTACGAGGCTTTGTGCCTGAATGAAGCACAGTCGCGTTACGCAGGCCGACATTGCGCGCCGGGCGAAGGTCACGCAGACGACGGTGTCGCTGGCGATGCGCCGTCATCCCTCGATTTCCCAAGCTACGCGCGAGCGAATTGTCAGCCTGGCCAAGAAGGTGGGCTACGTGCCCGACCCAATGCTGGCTGCGCTGGTGGCTTATCGCCGGGCCCAACGTCCGGCCAGCTTCCAAGGCGTGTTGGGCTGGGTCACCAACTATCCTACTGAGCGCGGTTGGTGGAACGGGCAGCAGATTGGCTATTTCAAGGGCGCCACACAGCAGGCGCAGGAGTTGGGTTACAAGCTCGAGACGGTGTGGCTGCGCGAACCGGGGCTGAAGCGGGATCGCATCAAACAGATTCTTTTTGCGCGCGGCATCCAAGGGTTGCTCATGGCGCCGCAACCCAAGCCGCATACGACGATCGACCTGGCGTGGGCGGATTTCTCGGCCGTCGCGTTTGGACACACCCTCCAGCAGCCTCAGCTCCATGTGGTGATGAACCATCAATTTCGAAACATGGTGAACCTGATCCGGAAATTGCATGCCCTCGGTTTGCACCGCGTGGGCCTCGCGATGCCCTCGAGCCAGGATGAGCGGGCGGAGCATAGCTATCTGGCGGGATATCTCGTCGAGCAGATCAAATGCGCCCGCCCGGACCGGCTGCCTTATCTCCTCACGGAGAAATTCGAGCAGAGGGAATTTACGGCTTGGTTCCAGAAACACCGGCCCCGCGCCATAGTCACGGACTTGAAAACCGCGCCGCAGATCCAGTCATGGCTGCAGATCCTGGGCTGCCGGGTGCCCGGGGACATCGCCTTGGTGCTGCCCAACGTTCCCTTTGGAGATTCCTTCTACACGGGCATCGATGAGAATCCCCTGCTGGTGGGAGCCACAGCCGTCGATGTCGCGGTCGGCATGATTCATCGTGGCGAGCGGGGCGTGCCAGAAAATCCGCGTTCCGTTCTGATTGAAGGACGCTGGTTTTCGGGCAACAGCCTGCGGCCTTAGCGGCCGGCGTCAGGCGAAAATAAATCCAAGCGGAGGGTTCATCCGGCCGCCTCCAGCCCGGGCTTTTTAGTAAAAGCGCCAACGTTGCTGCATGTCGCCGCGGGCTGCGCCACGCCTTCACCAGCCCTAGCCCCGTCGACCCAATTTCCGCATGCTTACCCGAGAAACCTATCGCGGCATTTTTGCCTATCCGCCCACGCCGTTCACGAGCGAACTCGCCCTCGATGAGGACGCACTCCGCAGCAACCTGCGCAAACTGGTCCGCGTCGGCGTCGACGGCATCGTCCTCGCCGGCACTTCGGGCGAATTTTACACCCTCGAGCCGGAGGAGTATCATACGATGGCGCGGATTCTGCGCGAGGAGAGCAAGGGTGGCGTGCAGGCCATGATGGGCGCGATCGGCCTGTGCACCGCGGATACGATTCGTCAGGCGCGGATCGCGACTGCGGAGGGCATCGATGGTGTGCTGGTCGTCCAGCCCTATTACCTGCAACTTACCACGGGCGAACTGCTGAAGTTCTGGAGCGATCTCTGCCACGCCTGCCCGGAGATCGGGATCGTCATAAATCATTACGATTGGATCCGCCAGACGTACTCGCTGGAAACCTACCGGGCCCTCAGCCATCTGCCAAATCTACTCGGCAGCAAGGAGGCGCATTGGGATTTCGAATTGTGGCGAAAAATGCACCGAGAGAGCCCGCTGCTGCACATGAGTTCCACGGACGCCGGCTGGCTGGTGGAACTTTACCGCAACGGCGCCATCGGCGCCGGCAGCCTGCAGCTGGCGATGATGCCGCATGTGGTCCGGGACGTGATGGATCTTTGTGCGACGGGTGACCTGCCGGCGGCCGAAGCCGCCTTGTCACCGCTGACGGAGTTCACGGGGCGAATGAAGTTAGGGCAGGGCCGGCCTCATGTCTTTCCCTCCGAGCTGGCGGGCTGGCAGAACTACAGTAACACCGCGCGGCACAAGGCGCTGGTGGACGCGTTCGGCTTCCTCAAGGCCGGGCCGCCACGGCGGCCGGGCATCGCGGTGCCGCTCGAGCTGCAGCAGCAACTCGCCGAGTATCTGCGCCAGCGCCATCCCGCGCTGATCCCGCCTGCGAATTACGAGCAGCAAGTGCCTGCGACCCGCATTTGGCGTTAATCCTTTTATCGCACTGGCATCCCTCGCGGGATGTCGGTGCGGAAATCACCATATCCCCGTATCCCACGCATGAAAAAGTCACCTCTCCTCCTTGTCCTCGCCCTGCTGTCGTTGACGAGTTTTGCCCAGAATACCGCCCCAGGCCCGGCGAAGGAACCTGTCCTCAAACTCGCGCCCTTTACGGTCGGGGCGAAGAAATCCTCCGGTTACGGCGTCTCGAGTTCCTCCACGGCGACCCGCACCAATGAGCGGTTGATCGACATTCCCCAAACGGTGAACGTCATCACCTCGGAGATGTGGGAGGACACGGGCGCCACCGCCTACGACCAAGCCCTAAAGTACGTTGGCAATGTGTTTGTGCGTAATCGAGCCGCGCAAGGTCAATCGTTCGTCTCGCGCGGATTTAGCATCGACGCCAACAACGGCTTCGCGGCGGATGGCGTGCGCGTCTATGGCTACCGCCGCGACCTCGTGGCCTACGATCGCGTCGAGGTCGTGAAAGGTCCGCCTTCCTCCGTACAGGGTCGGGGATCGAACTCGGGCTTCGTGAATTTCACCTATAAAAAACCGGTGTTTGAAGGCCCTTTCGCCCGCACCAAGTTCACCGTCGGCGGCTATGAGAGCGAGGCCGGGTTCTATCGGGGCGAAGTGGACATCAATCGCACCCTGAATGCGAAGGGCACGCTGGCCGGCCGCGTCATCGGGGTCGTCGAGCAGAGCGACGGTTATCTGAATTTCCAGGAAGGGATCAACGAAGTCTACGGCGTGTTTCCTTCGCTGCGCTGGAAACTGAGCGATCGGACCGAACTCACGATGAACAGCGAATTACTGCGCACGCACGGCCCTTATCGCGAGCCCGGTCAAGGTTTCACCTTTCATCCCGGCGGCCTGCGCCGGCTAGTGCCGGGCATCGACAGTCCAACTAATCCGCTGACGGCACTGAATCTCCCGCGCAACTTCAATGCCGGCGGCGAAGCCCCGGGTTTGGACGAAGAGACCGGCACGATTTTCGTAACGCTCGTCACGAACCCCACCGAGAAACTGTCGCTGCGCCAGGTGGTGAACTACTTCCACTACTACCATCTGGGCGAGTGGTGGGACGCCGCGGGCAATATCCCTACAGTGGGGACCAACGGTACGCTCACCAATCCCTACACCTGGGGCCGCGACCGGCTCAAAAACAGCGGCCTGACGCTCCAGGGCGATGCGATCTACAAGTACGGCCCAGAATCGTTTTCGCTTACGAGTATGGTCGGTTACGCTTACAACACGGGACTCAATAACACGGATATTTACAAGGGCACCCCGTCGCCCGCCCGGTTCGACTTCGCCAATCCTAACTACACGCGCACGATCACCAACGCACGCCTGGCGGCAAACAGCAGCCATACCGACAGCACGGGGTGGGGGGGCTACGTTCAGCAAGGCGCGGACCTGTTTAAACAACGGCTGCTGCTGGTGGGCGGGTTCCGGCGTGATTTCGGCGATGCTTCGACCTACGCGCCGACGACCACCACGACGATCAACTCCAAATCGGCGGTCAATTCGTGGCGCTACGGCGCGACCTTCAAGATTACCCCGGCGATTGCGGCCTACGGCATCGTGAGTGTGCAGAACGACCCGACCGCCGTGGCGCCGCGCTTCACCCAAGCCCCGGCGGGCGACCCGCGTCTGGCCGAGCGGCTCAGTTACACGCCCGAGACCGAACTCTCCGAATTCGGCCTGAAAACCGAACTGCTTAACGGGCGCCTGACGGCGACGCTGGCCTATTACGAGATCGTGCGCAGCAGCACGCTCTCGACTTTCTCTTACACCCAGCAGATCCCGCCTGGCTCCGGCAACACGGCGATCATCACCGAGCAATTCGTCTCGCAGGGCGACACGTCGAAAGGCTGGGAAGTGCAGCTCATGGGTTCGCTCACCGAGCGGCTGGGCTTGCTCGCCTCCTACGCCAAGACCGACACGGTCCAGCCCAACCAGCTCACCCCGCTCACCGGTACACAGAAGATTGTTTTTACCCCGAGCTGGAGCGGAAACATTTATGCGAAATACAACCTGAGGAATGCGAAGGGCGGCGGCTGGGAACTGCGGGGCGGCGGGCGCGTGATGGGACCGTTCTGGTCGAATGCCACCGGCATCGGTCCGGCCAGCCGCGTCTACATCGACCGGACGCAATACTCGCTCGACGTCGGTGCGGCGTACCATTGGGGCAACCGCCACACGATCGATCTCCAAGTGAACAACGCTACCAACGAATGGTTTTTCCTGGTGCGCGCCGATCCGCCGCGCAACTGGCGCCTGACTTATCGCTGCGATTTCTAACCGCCGAACCGCCCAAATTGGGGACGGCCCGCGCGTTCCAACCGGAGACCTCTGAAATGAGCACGTTGACCCATCCCCAATCCGCCGGAAGTGCTGCCCTCGCGAAGAGAATCGCGATCGCGGACACCGATATTCATCACGCGATCCGCTCCAATGACGATCTGCTGCCCTACCTGAGCGCGGTGAACCGCGAGCGCCTCACCCGGTTTGGCGGGACCGGGGCCGCGTTTCAGTGGTTCAACAACGGCGGCGTCCAGGGGCACCGCACGGACCTGCCCGAGTCGGCGGTGAACGGCGCGGCCGTCTGCGACGTGGCCTGCCTGATTCGCGACCATCTCGATCGCTACGGGGTCGATTACGGCCTGCTGACCGGCTTGAGCGTTTATGGCGCGAGCGTGTGGCCCGACGTGGACTACGGCAGTGCGCTGTGCTCCGCATTCAACGACTATACGCTGGAGCACTGGCTCGCGAAAGATTCCCGGCTGCGGTTCGCGATGGCGATCTGCACCCAGGATCCGGCGGGCGCCGTGAAGGAAATCGAGCGGCTAGGCAGCCACCCGCAAATCGTGGGTGTGCTCATGCCCACTGGTGCGCCGCGGCCGTTTGGCAATCGCTTCTACGATCCGATTTATGCGGCCTGCGAGGCCCACGGGTTGGTGCCGACGCTGCACTTGGGCACGGAAGGCCTGGCCACGGTCGGCGCGCCCACAGCGGCCGGCTGGCCTTCGTATTACGTCGAGAGTCGGCTCGCCCGGCCGGGAGTTTACCAGGCCCACCTGGCGAGTTTCATCTTCCAGGGGACTTTCGAAAAATTCCCGCGCCTGCGCGTGGCGTTCCTCGAGTGCGGCATCGGCTGGCTGCCATCCTTCCTCTGGCAGATGGATTCTGATTGGAAGGCCGTGCGCTACCAGACGCCGTGGGTGAAAAAGCTGCCATCGGAATACGTGCAGGAGCACGTGCGGTTTAATTCCCAGCCGCTGGTGGAACCACCGAGCCCCGCGGTGCTGGACCAGATGCTCGAATGGATCCATGCCGACCGAACGCTGATGTTCGGCAGTGACTTTCCCCACTTCGACTTCGACGAGCCCACACAGACATTCAAGAACATCGATGAGGGACTTCGCCGCCGCATTTTTCACGACAACGCCGCGGCGATCTTCAACCTGCGCAAAGGGGCCTGATCCGATGGCAGCTGCGACCAATACCCAGGTGCGCCTCGTTGTCTGTCCGGCGGACGAATTGCCGCCGGGCAGCCGCCGGATCATCGAGCATGACGGCCGGACCATCGGCGTCTTCAACCTCGGTGGGCAGCTCTTTGCCCTGAAGAACGTCTGCCCACACAAATACGCGCCGCTGTGCGAGGGAACCTTGACCGGCCTGGCCACCGGGGACCGGCCGGGCACGCCGGCGCTGGAGCGAGCGGGCGAAATCGTCCGCTGTCCCTGGCAC
>SYGN01000327.1 GCA_005799525.1 Opitutaceae bacterium
TCCGCGGCGGCCTCTTCACCACCGGCAACCTCCCCGTCTCCGGAACGCCCGATGCCTTTTTCTCTTGGCGCAGCCGACTCACCGCCTGGTTTTTCCTCAAGCCCGGCGAAGTCCTCGTCGTGGCGCTGCTCAGCTTAGCCGCGGCGTTTTTCTCCCGCTGGCTGCTCAATGGGATCACGGGGCGTTGGTTCCCCTCGGGGTCGCCCGCTCTCCCGCTTGGTCACACCCGCGCACCCCATGTTTATTTTTTCGTCACGCTCGCCGTGTGTGCGACCACGTTCTCCTACGCCGTCACGGGCGGTTCGTTCCGCTTTTATTTTCCCGAAGTTTTCGGCAACTTCTACGACTATCAGGCGGCCAGTCTCCTCCGTGGGCGCCTCGACGTGCCGGAAGCCGCTCTGGGCAGCGAGTCATTTTTGTACTCAGGAAAAAACTACGGATACTTCGGCCCCACACCCGCTCTGCTACGCTTGCCGTTTGTCACCTTCGATCTCGGATTCGGTCAGCTCAGTCGAGGTTTTCTACTCTCGTATTATCTCGCCTCCCTCGCCGCCGTCTACGCGCTGCTCACGCAAGCCTCCCGTCTCTTAACCGGCCGACCGACTTGGCCCGCCCGCACCGACGTCGTGCTCCTCATTACAAGCGCCGGACTCGGCACCACGCTGTTTTTCGTCAGCAGCCGCGCTTACATTTACCACGAAGCGATCCTGTGCGGCGTCGCGTTCGCCCTGTGGAGCAGTGCGTTCGCCCTGCGCTGGTTGGCCGCGCCAGCGAGTCGTTGGTGGCTGGGCGCACTGGTTTGTGGCACGCTCGCCGTCCACGCCCGACCGCCCGTAGGCCTTTTCGCACTCTCGCTCCTTGGTTGCGTCGCCGCTGCCCACCTTCTCCGCCCTCCGCTCTCGCTGCTGCGTTTTCCCGTCTCCGCCCTCCGCTCTCCGGCCTCACTTCGTCTGCTGGCCATCGGCCTCCTCTCCGTCCTCGGCGTCCTCAGCTTCAACGGCCTGAGTTACCTCAAGTTCAAATCCTTCGACGGCGCTCCCCTCAAGTATCACGTCCAATATCACGCCGCGCGCCTCGCCGCTATCGAAGGCAAGAATTTTCACGTCGCTAATTTTCGTCACAATTTCGATGGCTACCTTTGGCGACCTCATGTCGTTTTCAAACCGACCTTCCCTTACCTCTTCGCCAGTGGTCCCGGTCCCGACGAGTATCGCGACGCGAAGATCGATCTCGCCGAGCCCACGCTCGCCCTGCCCTACGCGATGCCCGCAGTCTTTTTCATGGCCGTGGTCGGCGGGCTCTACGCCGCCGTCCGCTGGCCCGGCTCCCGGCTCCCGCTCTCCGTGTTGGCCGTAGCCACCTTGCCCATGGCCACCGCGCTTTTCATGGCCATCGCCATTTCGCAACGCTACACCGCCGATTTTTGCCCCGCCCTCCTGATCGCCGCAGCCTTCGGCCTCGTCTCGGCCGAACTGCTCCCGCGCCGCCTCCATCGTCTCGCCCGCCTCGGCGTAGCTATTTTAGCTGTGGTCGCTCTCTTCATCACCGCCGCCATCACCCTCCACTACCAGGGCGAAGGCGTCTGGGGCGTGCCGAAAGATGTGACCGACCACTATCAAACGTTGAGAAAAACGGTGGATACGTTTTTAGGATTCAAACGCCCATGACCTCCGACCGGCCGCCGCGCGCCCTCATTTTCATCGTCGCCTACTACGCCGAGTCGACGATCCTCGAGGTCCTCCGCCGCATCCCGGCGCTCGACGGCTACGACACCGAGGTCCTCATCATCGACGACTGCTCCGGCGACGCCACCTACGCCCTCTCGGACGGCCTCCGCCGCCTCGGCACCTACCGGCACAAACTCACCGTCCTCACCAACCCCGTGAACCAGGGCTACGGCGGCAACCAAAAACTCGGCTACCACTACGCGGTCGAACAGGGCTTCGATTACGTCGCCCTCCTCCACGGTGATGCCCAATACGCCCCCGAGATGCTCCCCGACCTCTTCGCGCCCCTTCACGCCGGCACCGCCGACGTCGTCCTCGGCTCGCGCATGCTCACCCCCGGCGATGCCCGCAAGGGCGGCATGCCCCTCTACAAATGGGTCGGCAACAAAACCCTCACCGCCTACCAAAATCTCGTTCTCCGCTCCTCCCTCGCCGAGTTCCACACCGGCTACAAGGCCTACACCACCGCCTCGCTCCGCCGCATCCCCTTCGAACTCAATTCGAACGTCTTTCACTTCGACACCGAGATCATCATCCAATTCCTGCGCTCCCGCGCCCGCATCACCGAGGTCCCCATCCCGACCCACTACGGCAACGAAATCTGCCGCGTCGACGGCATCCGTTATGCCATGGACGTCGTCAACGCCTCCACCGTCGCCCTCCTCCAGGACTACGGTCTCGTCTACCGCCGCAACTTCGATGTCCAGTCCATCACCGACGACAACCAGCACTACCTCCCGAAAACCACCTTCGCCAGCACCCACTCCGCCGCCATCGCCGCAGTGCCCGCCGGCGCCACCGTCATCGATCTCGGCTGCGGCCCTGGCCACCTCTGCGGCCCTCTCCACCAACTCGGCTGTCGCGTCATCGGCGTGGACCAGTTCCGCCCCAACGACACCGGCGCGTTCGAGGAATTCCACGTGACCGATCTCAACGCGAATCCCTTCCCCCGCTCCCTCGACGATGTGCAGGTGATTTTCATCCTCGATGTGATCGAGCATCTCTCCTCGCCCGAAAAATTCTGCGACGAACTCCGCCGCCGCGCCCAGTCGAACCTCGCCGTGAAGATCATCATCTCCACCGGCAACATCGGCTTCGCCGTCACCCGGCTTATGCTCTTCTTGGGACAATTTAACTACAGCAAACGCGGGATTCTCGACCTCACCCACACGCGTCTCTTCACGTTTTCATCGCTGCGCCGGCTCCTCACCGAACAGGGCTTCGTCATCGAGAGCGAGCAGGGCATTCCCGCCCCGGTTCCCCTCGTCGTCAAAAGCCCTCGCTGGCAAAAATTCGCCATGGGCCTGCAAGGGTTGCTCATCAAACTTTCCCGCGGCCTCTTCTCGTATCAGATATTTATGGTCGTACGCCCACTGCCGACCATTGAAAAACTCATGACAGACGCCCATCGCCACTCGGTCGCCAAATCCGCCGCCGTGCCCGCACTGGTCACGCGTACCTGAGCGTTTTTCCTCCGTGCGCGCCCGCTTCTGCTCGTGAACCGCAGCCCGCTCCTGCTCCGCCTGCTCGTCGCCGCCGCGCTCTTCCTGACGCTCTCGGCCCTCTGTCTGCGGAACTACTACCCGCCGCTCGCTTACCCCCTCACGGTCGATCTCGTGCTCGCACGCGGCACCGTCGGCCAATCCGAACCGCTCGTCGTTTCCGGCCGCGAATTCTTTGGCGACTTCCTCGTCGTCCAATACCTCGACCCCACCCACGTCATTTTCGCCTACGACAGTTGGGGCCGCCCCGGCCGGTTCTCGCCCACGGCAATCACCATCACGCCCGGCACTCCCCTCCGTCTGCGGATCGAGATGCCCGCCCTCAACCAGCTCCGCGGCCACTTCTCCGATCCTCCCGGCCCGATCCGTGTGACCTGCGATGGAGCCACCGTACTGGACATCACCGACCACTATTTCATCCGTGAGCCGACGGAAATTTGGCTCGCCCGGAATCCCCTCGGCGGCGCCGCCTGTGGCCCGGACCTCCGCGGTCGCCTCCTCGCTCTCGACGGCCGCGAACTTCGCGGCGACCCCTCGCAATTCTTCACCTACCGCGAACGCCTGGCCGGCTGGCTCACCCACAGTCGCCAAAAATACGCCGTCCTCCTTGTCGCCCTCGCCGTGCTCGCCGGCTGGATACCCCTCCGCGGGTTCCGCCCCGCTGCGCTCCGCGGGGCCTTCGCTGCCCTCCGCGGCGCCCTCGCCCCTTACCGCTGGTTCGCCGGCACCGCCGCCCTGTCCACGCTCGGGTTCACCTGGATGGTCACGCAGGGCACGCTCCATTTCAACGTCACCGAACCGCTCGGCTCGTTCTACGACTACCAGGCCGACAGCCTGCTCCACGGCCGGCTCGACGTCACGGAAGAAGCCATCGGCGGCGAAGCCTTCGTCTTCGCCGGCAAACTCTACGGCTACTTCGGCCCCACGCCCGCTCTGCTCCGGCTCCCCTTCGTTCTCTTCGATTTTGCCTTCGGCAACCTCACCCGCGCGTTCTTCGTCGGCTACTTCCTCGCCGCCCTGATCGCGACCTATGCCCTCCTCCGCCACGCCTGTCGCCTCGTTGCTCCCGCCGCCGTCCCTTCGCCCGCCGCCGTCGTTCTCCTCACCGCCAACCTCGGCCTCGGCAGCACGCTCTTCTTCCTCGGCAGCCGCGCCTACGTCTATCACGAGGCCATTTTCTGCGGCGTCACCTTCGCCCTCCTCGCGTGCCTGTTCGCCCTCCGCCATCTCGCCACCCCCACCGCCCGCTGGTGGCTCGCCTCCCTCCTCTGCGGCCTGCTCTCGCTCCACGCCCGCCCGCCCACCGGCCTCTTCGCCCTCACTTTCCTCGGCTGCGTCGCCGCCACCCTCCTCGGGTCCGGCCTCCGCTCTCAGTCCTCCGTCTTCCGTCCTCTGGCCCTCGGTCTCGCCTGCGTCCTCGCCGTCTTCACCTTCAACGGTCTCGGCTACCTCAAATTCAAAACCTTCGAGGGCGCCCCGCTCCGCTACAGCCGCCCCTACGGCGCCGAACGCCTCGCCAAAATCGACGGCCAGAGCTTCCACGCCGCCAACGTCCCCTACGGCGCCTACACCTATTTCGTCCGCCCCAATCTCCGCTGCGAAAACCAATTCCCCTTTGTCTACCTCGGCTCCCCCACGCCCGGACGCGAATTCCCCGCCGCCAAACTCGACCTCCCGGACCATACGCTCGCCATCCCCTTCGCGATGCCCGGTCTCTTTTTCCTCACCGCCCTCGCCGGCGCCGCCGCCTTCGCCCGCCCCTCCCTCCGCGCTCCGCTCCTCCTCACCTGCGCCGCCGTCCTCCCGATGAGCCTCGCCCTCTTCGCCGCCGTCGCCACCGCCCAACGCTACACCGCCGACTGGCTCCCGTTCCTCACCTGCGCCGCCGTGTGCGCGCTCGCCTTCATCGACCGCTTTGCCTCCCCCCTCCGCCTCAGCCTCTACGCCCTCCTCTCTGTTTTCACCACCGTCGCCGTCCTCCTCTCCTTCGCCCTCACGCTCCACTATCAGCGCGAAACCGTCTGGGGCGTCCCGGAAGAAATCCGCCAATCCTACCAACAACTCCGCCCCCGCCTCACCCCCTGACACCCCACCCGGCTTCATCGGACCGCAGTCATCCCTCGCCTTCATCGTCACTCCCTCTCACTCTCTCTTTCATTTTCCCTTTCGCTTTCACCTTCCCTTTCACCTTCCCTCTCCCGCTCCCTTCCGCATGCACCACGTCTTCCTCACCGGCGCGGCCGGTTTCATCGGCTCCACGCTCGTTGACCGCCTCCTCACCGACGGCATCCAAGTCACCGGCTGGGACAACCTCTCCACCGGCCAGATCCGCTTCCTCGACGGCACGATACAGCATCCGAAATTCAAACTCATCCGCGGCGACAACCTCGACCTCCCCGCCCTCACCGCTGCCATGCAGGGCGCGGACTTCGTGTTCCACTTTGCCGCCAACGCCGACATCAAGGACGGCTGGCAACACCCGCGCCGCGATCTCGAACAAAACACCCTCGCCACCTTCAACGTCCTCGAAGCCATGCGCGCGAACGGCGTAAAGCGTATCGGCTTTTCATCGACAGGCTCCGTCTATGGCGAGGCCCTCGTCACCCCCGAGCGTCCGACCCCCGAGACCGACTCCTTTCCGATTCAAACCTCCCTCTACGGCGCTTCGAAAGCCGCCGGCGAAGGCCTCCTCGCCGCCTATGCTGAGGGCGGCCAGATCGACGAAGCCTACATCTTCCGCTTCGTCTCTATCCTCGGCGAACGCTACACCCA
>SYGN01000328.1 GCA_005799525.1 Opitutaceae bacterium
CCGAGGCGTATGCAGGCCGAGCAGTTCGTCGATTCGCTCTTCGCCGCGACGGGAAAACCCTTCGCGGTGGAGCCCGTCAACCTCGACCTCGACAGCGTGCGCACCATCGAAAACGCCCTCGATCTCGGCCGCGCTTCGCGCGCTTGGATGCTCGCCTCCACGTCGAACGAGCGTGATCGCCCGAGCCTGATGTTGCCGCGCATCCAGGCCGTCGCCGAAGTGCTTGAAGTCTTCGGCTGGCGCGGGGCCCGCCCCGATGCGAGCAGTGGCGTGCGCGAAGTCACGGCCAACGTTCTCCAGCCTGCGCTCCTCTCCAACGGCACCATGACCAGCTGGCTCACGCGCCTCAGCGACGATCATGGCCTCACGCGCCTGGCCCTCGAAAACCAACCGCTCGACGCGCTCGTGCAGCGCCTGTTTCTCCGCATGTTTACGCGCGCACCGACACCCTCCGAACGTCAACTCTACACGGACCTGCTCCGCCCCGGCTATGAGTCGCGCATCACGCGCGAGCCAACGGTTGCACCTTCCGCCCCCACTGCGCCGGCCCGCGTCCGACCGAAATACGTCGCATGGTCCAACCATATGAAGAGCGAAGCCAACACGTGGCGCCTCGCGGAGGAAGCTGCCGCCCGCCGCGGCGATCCGGCCACCACTCGCCTCGATCCCGAATGGCGCCGTCGACTCGAAGATGTCACGTGGGCCCTCGTCAACGCGCCCGAATGGACGCATATTCTGTAAACCCGATTTCCCGATGAACCGCCGCACTTTTCTCACCCAAGCCGCCGCGCTCGCCGCCGCCGCGACTTCCCCCCGCGTCCTCGGCGCCGCGCCGTCTTCCTCGGAGTCCTCCTCGGTCGTCTCGACTCCGCGCGGCAAGGCGGAGCATTGCATCTTCATTTGGCTCGGCGGCGGCATGTCGCAGATCGACACTTTCGATCCGAAAAAACGCGGCAACTCCAAGTCGACCCCGTCTTTGCCCGGGACAGATTACGATCTGATCGACACGGCTGTGCCGGGCGTGCGCTACACGGAACATTTGGCCCAGACCGCCCGGCTGGCCGAGCACGTCACCGCGGTGCGCACCGTGAATCACAAGCTCGGGATCGAGCACGCGCTCGCCACCAATTTTGTCCACACGGGACGTCCCGTAAGTGGCAGCACGATCTATCCGTCGATGGGTTCGATCGTCGCCCACGAACGCGGCGCGGTGAGCAGCGAGCTGCCCGCCTATCTTCTCATCGGCTATCCGAGCGTGAGTCGCGGCCCCGGATTTCTCGGAGCGAAACACGGTTACATTTACCTCGTCGACACTGAGTCCGGTCCGGCCGGTTTCACTCCGCCCGAGGGCATCGATCCGGCGCGCCTCGCCGCCCGCCAACGTCTGCTTGAGCCGCTCCAGCAACGCGCCACCGACGATGCCGTGCTGGCCGACTACGCCGAAGTGCAACGCGAAGCGCTCCGCCTCGCCGGCCCCGGCTTCATGCGGCACTTCAAACTCGGCGAAGAACCCGGGTCCGTTCGCCAACGTTACGGCGGTGAATTCGGCCAGCGCTGCCTGCTCGCACGGCGGCTCGTGCAGGCCGGCGTCCGCTTCATCGAGGTCTCGCACAATCTCAATTTCATCAACGGCGCTGGTTGGGACACACACAACGCTGGCCAGCTCAATCAACACATCCTCATCCGCGAGCTCGATACCGCGCTCTCTGCGCTGATTTCCGATCTCCAAGAAAAACGCCTCCTCGATAAGACGCTCATCGTGATTGGCACAGAGTTCGGCCGCCCCGGGCAATTCGACGGCGGCGGTGGTCGCGGGCATCAATCATCGGCGTTCAGTCTGGTGCTCGCCGGCGGTGGACTGCGCCATCGCGGGGCTTTCGGCGTGACCGACGCGCTCTCGGGCAAACCTGTCGAGCACCCGGTCTCTGTGCCCGATTTCCACGCGACGGTCTACGCCGCCCTCGGCATCAATCCCGCGAAGGACCTGGTGAATGCGTCGCGTCCCGTGCCGATCACCGACGGAGGAAAACCGATCGCGGCGTTGTTCGGTTAGAGCAGGGCGGACTTCAGTCCGCTTTCGGAACCCGTAACGGCCTCGCAAGGCGGACGGAAGTCCGCCCTACTCCCAACGCCCCACTCTTTGCGATGTTTTCGTCACGCTTCCACGTCTGCGCGCTGTTCGTCGCCCTCGCATTTCCCTGGGCGCTGCTCGCGCAAGGTCGCGTGCTCACAACAGCCCTCGAGGTTCGCGCGCTCACGCCTACCGAAGCGGCGAGCGGCATCCCGGCGCAGCTCCGCGGGGTCGTCGTGTTTATCGAAAGCCCCTCATCCGTCTTCCTCCAGGATGACACTTCGACTACGTTCTTTCGCATGCCGGCACGGACGCCACCTCCGGCTGTCGGCGACGAAATCGAACTGAAGAGCAAAACCCGTCTTGGACTTTATCTCCCGGGGCTCGACGATTCGACCATCCGCGTGCTCGGCCGCCGGGAGTTGCCGCCGGGCATTCCGGCCCAATTCGACGACCTTTACTTTGGCCGTTACCACTACCAGCGCGTCACCGTCGAGGGCATCGTGCGCTCCGTGCAGCCGGTCGATGCGAGGAAGAGTCTGCTCCGGCTCGCGATGGGGTCGCGCGTGATCGAGGTCCGCGTCGAAGCACCTCCGGCCTCCGAGCGAACCTTGGTTGACCACCGCGTGCGCATTACGGGACTCGCTGCCGGGCTGATCAATACGCCGCGCCGCCAGCTCGTGCAACCCTACCTCCGCGTCATCAATTGGGCCGAGGTGGTCGTCGTGGCCGCCGCGCCACCCGCCGCGGAAGCGCCCCAAGTTTCCGCCGAGGACTTGCTGGCGTTCCGTGTGACCGGTCTCGGCGAACAGCGCGTGCGTCTCGAAGGCGTGGTGACCGCGACGTTGGGCCGCGATCAGGTTTTCCTGGAACAGGGAGCGATGGCGTTTGCCGTGCGTTTGGGCCAGCCGACGCCGCTCACGCCGGGAGACCGGGTGACGGTCGTCGGATTTCCATCGATGGAGCAATTCAGTGCGTCGGTCGTGGATGCCGAGGTCCTCGGGCGCACGCCGGGAACTGCGCCTGCCGCTTTGGACGTCGCGACCCTCGACGAGCTCTATGGCCAGCGGGGCGACCCCTTGCCCGGCAAACACGACGGTCGGTTGGTCCGGATCGTCGGCACGGTGCGGGACTCCTTCAAAGCCGAGGACGGCACGACCGTGCTCCTCCAAGGAGATCAGCGCACGATTCAGGCGCGCTTGCCCGACGGCGCTGCCATCCCCGTGGCGGGTGCCGTGGTCCGACTCACTGGAATTTTTCAGGTCGACACCGCCGTGTCCGGCCCGGGTTTTCGCAGCGACCCGGGGTTGGTCAGTTTGCGGGCGGTGTTGCCGTCCGGGCTGGAGGTGCTGCGGACGCCCTCGTGGTGGACGCCGCGGCGACTCAGCACTGTGCTGGCCGCGCTCGCCGGACTCACGCTGCTCGCCGGCGGGTGGATCGCGATCTTGCGCCGTCAGGTCCGGCGTCAAACCTCCGCACTGCGGCACCGCATCGAGGCGGAGGCCGCGTTGCAGGAGCGCCACCGGATCGCCCGCGAGTTTCACGACACGCTCGAACAAGAGCTGGCCGGCGTGAGCCTGCGGCTCGATGCCCTGGCGACGCGCGTGGACGGTGAAAAAGGGAAAAATCTCATCGGCGCGTCCCGCAATCTGGTCACGCGCATCCAAGTTGAAACCCGCGACTTGATTTCCGATCTGCGGGATCCGGCCGAGACGGCCGGCGATCTGCTCGCCGCCCTCGAGTCGGTCGCGATGCGGGCCAATGCCGACGAAGACGTTGTCGTGCGTATCGCCGCGGCGAGCGCGCTCCCGCCGCTGCCAGCGGGCACCGTTCATGATCTGCGCATGATCGCACGCGAAGCCATCAACAATGCCCGCAAGCACGGCCGAGCCACCCACGTAACGGTCCAGGTTGAGACCGTGGCGCATCAGCTCACGATGCGGGTGGTGGATAACGGTTGTGGCTTCGAAGCCGCGACCGCGCTCGAGACCAAGCGGGGGCATTTCGGGTGTGCGGGGATGCGCGAACGCGGCCGCAAGATCGGCGCCGAGATCACGTGGCACAGCACGCTGCAAAAGGGCGCGACGGTGGCGGTAGTCGTGCCGATCCGCCCGGCCGAATTCGCTCCCCGCCAGTCCTCTCCGGCTCCTCTCGTCTGATCACTCCGAGTTGCTGCAACGCTCCCTTCTCGCACCCATGTCCTCCGAGTCCTCCTCCCGTCTGAAAGTGCTCATTGTCGATGATCACTTTGTCGTGCGCAGCGGCCTCGCCGCTTCACTCGAACTCGACGACACCATCGAGGTGGTCGGCGAGGCGGAGCGGGGCGAAGACGTCGTCGCGTCCTATCGGCAGCTGCGTCCGCGGGTGGTCCTCATGGACCTCCAGCTCCCCGGGATGAGTGGTGTGGAGGCCACCGCCGCCCTCCGGGGGTTCGATCCGGCGGCGCGCGTGTTGATTTTTTCTACGTTTGCTCGCGATGACGAAGTGCAGGCTGCGCTCGACGCCGGCGCCCTCGGTTACCTGCAGAAATCCGCCTCGCGCGACGAACTGCTGGCCGCGCTGCAGCAGGTCGCGCGCGGAGCCGGCTCGCTTCCGACGGAAGTGGCCCGGCGCCTCGCCGCGCTCCGGCTTGGCCCTGCGATAACCGCGCGGGAACGCGAGATTCTCGCCCTGATCGCCGCCGGCCGCGCGAACAAGGAAATCGCAGCCGAGCTCGGCATCTCCGAGGACACCGTGAAACGCCACGTCAGCCACATCCTCGAAAAACTCGACGTCAACGACCGCGCCCAGGCCACCGCCGAAGCGATCCGGCGCGGCATCGTGAAAATGCCGGAGTAGCGCGATCAATGGCGCACTAAAGAGGGATATTGTCGCACGTGACCGTTTTGCCACGCTCACCCATCACCGGGTTGCTCGCGCGCAGCCAGTCAACGTGCGCGCAGTGACCTATCCCCCACCCAACAGCCCCATGAAGCTCTCCGTTCCCCACTGCGGAGGCTGGTCGCGGTTACCAGCCCTGCCTCTCCTCCTCACTCTTGTCGCGCTTTACTCGTCGCTGTGCGCGGCCCGCGCCAGCGAGGGCACGATCACCGGACGGGTTTTCAGTCCGGCGACCGGAGAATACCTGCGCAACGCCCAGATCCGCGTCGATGCGACCGGCCAAGTC
>SYGN01000329.1 GCA_005799525.1 Opitutaceae bacterium
AGGGTCTGAACAATAAAATCCGCGTGGTCACCAGACGCTCCTATGGCTTTCGCACCTACCGGGCGATGGAGGTCGCCCTGTATCACAATCTTGGGCACCTACCCGAACCCGAGTTCACCCACAGATTCAGCTGACCAGACCAAAAACACATCGCAATGCTTCGCGCACAATTTCTTGGGCCGCTGGTGAAATCCCGCCGAAATAGAGGAGGGGGCCGCCGTTCTGCTGATAGGGCTTGGCCGACTCGCAGTTCGGCAGGCTGAAATCGTAGAACGTTCCCTTCCAGTCCAGCGGGCCATCCGTCACCCAAAGTTTTTGCAAAATTTGAATGACTTCGCTGCTGCGCTCGTAGCGCACCTCGTTCGATTCCTTCAGGCCGGGCAGGTCCGACGAGATGATGTTCAGCGTGAGGCGGCCTTGCGCGAGGTGGTCGAGGGTCGCGATCGCGCGCGCGAGCATCGGTGGCCAGACCTCGCCCATGCGCAGTGCCACGAGCTGGTTGATCTGCCGGGTCTGCCCGGCCATTGCCGCAGCAAAAGTCAGGGCATCTTGTCCCGGCACCCACCCGGACGGCAGCAAAATGTTCTGATAGCCCAGCGCGTCGGCTTGGCGCACGAGTCCGCCGCAGTGTGCGAAGCTGCTCCGCCGATCTCCCTCTGGCACCCCGAGGAATTCCCCGTCCTCGTTGCAGAGGGCAGAAAACCAAGCGACTTCGACCTTACGGCCCGAGGTGCGGAACGAGAGCGGGGACATCGCTCGAGAGTGAGCGAGGGGCCGGCGGAAATTGGGAGCAAAAATTTCAGCCACCGTCCCCCGGGGCCGCATCGCCACGATTGACGGTGGGCATGGTTCTGGTTGCCAAGAAAGAGGGATGAACTTCAGTCCGTCCGATGCGCGTGCAGGGACTGCCGTCCCCCCCCCAGGGGTTCTTTGCGGAATCCAGCTGCACTCGGCATGGCACCCCTCCGCTGGGTCCGGATCGATCAAAAAAACTGTTTTGCCTTCTCGAAAAAGCCCTTCGACGTCGGCTCGGCGGCGTCGCCGCTGATGCGGGCGAATTCTTCCAAGATCTTCCGCTGTTCGGCCGAGAGTGATTGCGGCACCTCGACCTGCACGCGCACGAGTTGGTCGCCTTGTTTCCCGCCGCGCAGACTCGGCATGCCTTTTTCGCGGAGGCGAAACGTCGTGCCGCTTTGGGTACCGGGGGGGATTTTCAGCGAGCCCTTGCCGAACAGGGTGGGTAATTCGATCGGCCCGCCGAGGGTCGCGAGGGTGAACTTGATGGGAATCTCGCAGAAGAGATCTTCCCCCTGTCGCTCGAACAACTCGTGCTCTTTGACGGAGAGAACGATGTAGAGATCTCCGGCGTTGCCGCCGGCCATGCCGGCCTCGCCGTTGCCCGATGAACGCAACCGTGAACCCGTATCGACGCCCGGAGGAATGCGGACGTTGAGTTTGGTGCTCTTGGCGACGCGCCCTTCGCCTCGGCACGCCGTGCACGGCTTTTCAACTTTGGTGCCTGCGCCCGCGCAGGTCGGGCAGGTTTGCGTAAACGTAATGATGCCACCTGAGCGGCGAATTTGGCCTGCGCCTCGGCAGGTCGGACACGTCACGCGACGCGAACCGGGCTCGGCGCCCGAGCCGTCGCACCGCTCGCACGCCATGGCTTTGCGAAACGAAATTTCTTTCTCAAAGCCGCGGGCGGCCTCTTCGAGGGTGATTTCGAGATCGTAGCGCAGATCCGCGCCATCGCGGCTGCCGTCGCCCCCGCCACCGCCGCCACCACCACCAAACATTTCTTCAAAAATGCCGCCCCCGCCACCGCCGCCCGCGTTGCGGCCAAAGATTTCGTTGAAAATATCCCGTGGGTCGTGAAATCCGCCACCGGGCCCGCGTGGCGGACCGCCCGCGCTGCCATCGAAGGCGGCGGAACCATACCGGTCATACGCCGCGCGCTTGTCGGTATCGCTCAAGACCTCGTAGGCGTGGGAAACTTTCTTGAACATCTCCTCCGCCCCTTTGTTGCCGGGATTCTTGTCCGGGTGAAATTGGACGGCCTTCTTGCGATAGGCCTTCTTCATCTCTTCTGCGGAGGCACTTTTCTCGACGCCGAGGAGTGCGTAGTAATCTTCTTTCGCCATGATAGGTCAGGTTCGGATCGGGCTTAGGAGCTCTTCACGACGCCACTCGACACAATGACTGAGGCGGGCCGGAGCAGACGTCCGTTGAGCGAGTAGCCCGTGCGCACGACAGTCATAACACTGCCTTCGGCCACGTCGGTGCTGGGCTGCGCGGAAATGGATTCGTGCAAATTGGCGTCGAACGCCAAGCCGGCGGGACTGATCTCTTTGACCCCGTGGTTGGCAAGAGCCGACTTGAGTTGGGTGAGCACCCGATCGACGCCGTCCGCGAGGGACTTCGTGTCCGCTCCGGGCTGCTTCGCGGCGGTCACGGCCAAACCAAGATTGTCAACGACGGGCAACAGATCCTCCAGCACTCGGGAGGCGGCAAAGAGACGAAGCTCGTCTTTCTCCCGCACGGTGCGACGACGGAAATTTTCGAGGTCGGCGACCGAACGCACGTAGCGATCGAGATTGGCGGCGGTCTCCTGCTTGGCGGTGGCGATTTGCGCGGCGGCTTCTACGGAGAGCGCGGCTGCGGGTCCGGGCACGGCCGGATTCTTCGCCGCGTCGGCGACGGCGGGCTCGGTTGGAGTGAGTGGTTCGGTGATTTCAGGCTCGGTCATAATGCAAAAGGGAGCGGACTAAACTACGGCTTTTTGCTTTCTTCAAGTTTCTCCCGCAGGCCCTTGAAAAAGTCGGTGGCCGTCTGCCCGGCGTCCTTCAGCAAATCTCCGCCGCGGGCTGAGGCCTCCCGTGCCGCTTTTCCCAAAGTCTGGCCGAAATTCCCAGGTATCAGTTGGCTCAGCAAGGGGCCCAGATTGACCGCGCCGACCTGACGCAGCACGTCCGGGACGAGCAGCTGTTGAGTGTCGGTGACGTTTTCGTAGCGTTGATCGAGCCCGAGTGGAAACTCCTGCACCGTCGGTTTCCCGCCGGAGTAGTCCGCGATCACGAGGTGATCAAAACGCAGCGACAAGCGGCGGATGAGGAAGGCTCGCGCAGGAGGGGCGTTCGGCGTACTCGCTGCGCCGGAGGTAGGCACCGCCGTAGCCGGCGTGCCGAACAGTGACGCCTGCAATACTTCGGCGTTGGATTTGCCGTCGGCTCGCCGGACCAGCGTGACCTTGCGGACATCCACGTTGAGGACGTCGAAAACCAACCGGTCGGAGAAGAGCGCCCACACGTCGGCTTCCGCGGAAAAAGCACGCAGTTCCACGAAGTCGCCGATCGGGAAGCTCGCCGGGTTTTTCACGAACAAGCCGCGCACTGCAATTCGGCCAGAAAAGACGTTGCAGGAAAGACTCTCGACGGTCGCGTCGAAACCCGTCCGCTCGCGAAGCTGCGCCACGACCACGACGGGCAAAAGCAGCATCCACCCGAGCGCGGTCACGGCCCCGAGCACGGTCAACAGCGCCAGCAGCTTGATCAGGCAGCTGCCTCGTCTTCGGCGCGGGTCCCGTTGCGCCGCTGGGCTCATCCCGAGAAATTTTCCGTGATGAGCAAAATTGCCATCGACTCGGCACTCAACGTAAATGCCCCGCAGAAGGGGAGCAGGAGGTTTTCTCCGCGCACCACTTTCTGCCCAACCGCGGGGCGGTTGCCCGTGCCGTTCTCCAGACAGGTCCGCACGGTGCCGCTCACCACACTCACGAGTCGCGGCTGCTCGCCGGCCCGCAGATGTAGGCGCTCGCCAGCCCCGAGCACGACACGGCGGATGGCAAATTCCGGACAATCGGCGATCATCCCCGATGTGGGGGTGGCCCGCACCGGCGTGGGCTCGAAGTCGTTCCAGTCGATCGAACGCAGGGATTGTCCGACGTGGAGCTGACGCGGCAACCCGTCGAGCCCGACCCGGCCCCAGTCGTAAACGCGATAAGTGGTGTCAGAATTTTGCTGGATCTCCAAAATCAAAATTCCGGCGTCGATCGCGTGCACTTGCCCGCTGCGCACGAGAATGGAATCGCCGGAAGCCACTCGAAAGTGATGCACGCACGCCTCGACAGTGTTGTCCCCAATCGCACGTTCGAACTGCGCGCGCGTGACGCCGCGCGTGAGGCCGACGATTAAGTGCGCCTCGGGTGCCGAGTGGGCGATGTACCAATTCTCCGTCTTGGGCTCACCATGGAGTTCATCGGCCACCGCGGCGGGCGGGTGGACTTGCAGGCTGAGGCGCTCGCGGCAATCGAGCCATTTCACCAGAAGGGGAAACGGTTTTCCTGCCGGCCAGCGCGGGCCCATCACGTCGGCACCGTGTTGCGCGAGCAGGTTCCGGAGCGATTGGCCGTTGAACGGACCACCCACGACGATCGATTGAGCTTCCGTGCGATCGACGATCTCCCAACTCTCGCCGATGGGTGCGCCCGACGGTAGGCTGCGCCCCAAGGCGGACTCCAGCGCACGACCGCCCCAGACGCGTTCTTGGTAGATGGGTTCAAAGCGGAGCAGATCGCGCATGGCGGGTTTACGAGTTTGGTGTGAAAAATTCTCCGAGGCATTTACAATTGACCGGCTCTCTTGTTAGCGTGCATTCCGTATCGAATCCGACGGTCCACACAAATGCCCAAGCCCGAGACTTCAAACTCAAACGACGGACCCTCCTTTCAAGCGCCACGCTATCGTCCACACTGGCCATCGGCGGTCGCCTGCTTTGTCTTTGGGGTATTCCTGACGGTCGCGCTGGTCGCATACGATCCGGCGCAAAGCACGTTTCCCACGACCGCACCGGTGCTGAAGAATCCCGTCGGCTGGATCGGGGCCAACGCCGTTTGGGCGCTCCTTTACGCTGTGGGCATGAGCACGTGGCTGCTGCCGGTATTTCTTTGCTGGATGCTCTATGTGGCGGTGCGCGCCTCGAAGCACCTGACGGGTACGCGCGTCACCGCGATGATCATTGCCTGCGTGTCGTTCGCCGCGCTCGCCGCGATGTTCAAGGAGGCCAAGTGGGCCAGCGACTACTTCCCGAATGGTCCCGGCGGTTACGTCGGCGTCACGCTCTACCATCGGCTGCTCCACGAGCCACTGGGTCCCTTTGGGGCGGGACTCCTGCTGGGCACGATCTACTGCGGCGCGCAGTTGTTTATTTTCACCAAAGACATCGGCTCCGAAGTTGAAAAAATCATGGCCGCCCTCAGTGCGTGGTGGGCCGGCCGTGGAAAAGCGAAGGCGGCCCTCGCTGAGCAGCGCGCGAAGGAAAGCCAGCTTCAGTTTAGGCAAAAAACCGCGGCTGCCGCCGTTGGTGCTGCCTATGCAGGCCTCACCCAGCCGCCGATGAGTGTGGGCCCGAGCGGCAAGCAGACCTTCGTGCCCAAATCCACCGAGGAGCCGCTCACCAAGCCGCCCGCACCCCGCTCCGTGGTGGCCGCCACCGACGGTGCCGCGCCCGCCAAGCCTCCCGCCGCTCCTTCACCGTCTCCGCCCGGGAAGCCTGAGCCAAAAGTCGTGCCGGCCTTCAAACTCGCCAACGGAACCCTCGATGCACCTTCTGCCGCGGTGCCAGTCGCGACCAGCCAGAAGGCCCTCGCTGTCGCCACCGGCCACGAGCTCAATATCATCAAGCCCGAAGAGCCTAAGAAGGCCGCGCGTATCAGTCTCCCCCAGAGCGACGATGCCACCTACCACTTTCCTCTGCTCAGCCTGCTGAAGGAGCAGGCCAAGCCCGGCATCGGCAACAGCGAGCAGGAACATCGCACCAACGCCGAGAATCTCCTGCGCATCCTCAGTGAATTTGGCGTGGAAGTGACGTTAGGCGAGATTCACGTCGGTCCCGTCATCACCCGTTATGAAGTGGTCCCCGCCCCTGGTGTGCGCGTTGAAAAAATCGCCGGCCTCGACAAAAACATCGCCCTTGGGATGCGCGCGCAGTCGGTGCGGATCCTCGCGCCCATTCCCGGCAAAGCCGCGGTCGGCGTGGAAGTGCCCAATCAGCACCCAACGCCCGTCGGCATGCGCGAACTGCTGGAGAGTGAAGACTGGGCCACCGCGAAGGCGGAGATTCCGATCGCACTCGGCAAAGATGTCTCCGGCCGTCCGCTCATTTCCGATCTGTCGAAGATGCCCCATTTGCTCATCGCTGGCGCCACCGGCTCGGGCAAATCCGTCTGCATCAACTCCATCGTCGCCTCGATCCTATATTCGAAGAGCCCGAAAGATCTGCGCCTTATTATGGTGGATCCGAAAGTGGTGGAATTGAAGATTTTCAATTCCCTGCCGCATATGCTCATCCCGGTGGTCACGGAGCCGAAGAAAGTGCCCGGCGCGCTCAAGTGGCTGCTCGGCGAAATGGAGCAGCGCTATCAGCAGTTCGCGAAGGTCAATGTCCGCAACATCGTCGGGTTCAATACCCGCAAAAAAAATGCGCCGTTCCCTCCGGCCGACGCCCAAGGTGCCCTT
The DNA here is from genome assembly GCA_005799525.1 of Opitutaceae bacterium. Lineage (GTDB taxonomy): Bacteria > Verrucomicrobiota > Verrucomicrobiia > Opitutales > Opitutaceae > GAS368. The sequence continues at coordinate 6,513 of SYGN01000329.1, forward strand.
GCCGGCGTCGATCCTCTCGCGGCCGACGATGGTCTCGAAATTCCCGAGCGCTTGCCCTACATCGTCGCAATCATCGACGAGCTCGCCGACCTCATGATGGTCGCGCCGGCCGAAATCGAGACGAGCATCGCGCGTCTCGCTCAACTCGCCCGCGCGGCCGGTATCCACCTTATCATTGCGACCCAGCGCCCCTCGGTCAACGTCATCACTGGCGTGATTAAAGCGAACCTTCCGTCGCGCATCGCCTTCCAGGTCGCGTCGCAGGTCGACTCCCGCACCATTCTCGACACCAAGGGCGCGGATACGTTGATCGGTCGCGGAGACATGCTGTTCTCCCCCCCCGGCACCTCGCGCCTCGTGCGCGCTCAAGGCGCGTTCGTCTCCGATGAGGAAGTCATGGAGATAGTCGAGTTCCTCAAGAAAAACGGTCCGCCTCACTATGCTCAGTCGGTCCAGCAGCAGATCGACCGCGCGGCGAAGGAAGATGAAGATGAAGACGAAGATGATGAGGAGGGTGATGACGAAGCAATGGGGGACGACGGTGAGCTGTACGCAGAGGCGATTGAAGTGCTGAAGTCCACCAAACGCGCCTCGACCTCGATGATTCAACGCCGCCTTCGGATCGGCTACAATCGCGCTGCTCGCATTATGGATCTCATGGAAGAAAAGGGCGTCGTCGGTCCGGAAAACGGCTCCAGTCCGCGCGAGATCCTCGTCGATCTCGACTCGTTGTGAACAATCCCGCGCAGTTCCTGCTTTCCCTTTCGGTTCCAACACCCTAACCCATCCCCATGCAGACTATCGGTGAACGCCTCGAGGAGGCGCGCAAAAAAAGGGGCATTTCCGTTCGCGAGGCCGCCGAGGCGACTAAAATTCGCGGGGACTACCTGCAGAAATTCGAAGGTAACCACTTCGACATCGGTCTCACCGAGATCTACACGCGCGGATTTCTGCGCAACTACGCCAATTTTCTGAAGCTCCCCGGCGACCGGGTGCTCAACGACTATTCGGCCCTCGGGAGCGGCGAGGCGCGCCCCCGTCAGCCCAGTCGCGATGCTTACAGCCGGATCGACATCTCGGTCGCCAGCGCGGGTGAACTGAGTGATCGCGCCGCTCCCCCCGACGAAGGTGCCTCGTCCGCCGAACCGGCGCGCGCGCAGCCTCGCTATCCGCGTGGAAGCAGCAGCCTCCCGTCCGGCCCCGATCCGGCCGTGATTTTTCGCTACGTGAAATGGGCCCTCGCTGGGGTCGCGGCATTGCTCGCGGTCTGGCTCGTCTCTTCGTTGGTGAGCGGACGCAGCATCAAGCCGGCTGCGGCCGCCGCGCCCGCGCCGCCGCCGGTGGCCACCCAGCCCGCCGTCGGTACCCGCGCCGTCATCACGGCGCTCGAGGCTGTGCGGGTGCAGGTCTGGGTGAAAAACCAAGACAACAGCTACGGCGACGTGGTGTTGCCTCCGACGACTTTGGCGAAGGGCGAAACGGCCTCCTTCAACAAAGCCGGCCCCGTCTACATCTACGCGTCGGCCCAAGAAAATATCCGGATCGATTTTTCAGGAAAGCAGTTCACCCCCAGCGCCCCGCCGCACAACGTCCGCGGCGCGCTCGCGATCGAGCTGCGCTGAGCTTCGGCACCGCGACGATTCAGGGTGGCGAGCGGCGCAAACCGCCCGAGGCGCGAAAAAATTTGCGCGAGTCCCGCCCTGCCACTTACTCGCAGATCGATGGAAAGAATCTCCTATCAAGGCCAGACCCTCACCCGCTGGCGGGTCGGCAATTCCACTTTTCTCGCTTTGCCCGAAAAAGGGGCGCGCCTGATGAATTGGAACATCACCCTCGGAGACGGCTCGGTACGTGACGTTCTCTACTGGCCTGAGGATGCCGACCTTGCGGAGATCGCCAAGGTCCGCGGCGGCAACCCCATCCTTTTTCCGTTCAACGCCCGCTCCTTCGACCGCGGCGAAATTCATGTTTGGCGCGCTGCCGACGGCGTGAAGCGCGCCATCCCCATGCATGGTATCGCGCGCCAAGGTGAGTTTCAGGTCACGCGGCTGGATGCGCGCGGCTTCGTCGCGCAATTCGTCCCGGACGACCAGGCGCGCGCCGTCTATCCCTTCGACTACGAGTTTACCGTCGCCTATCGCTTCGAACCGGTCGGCCTCTCGTGCGAATTCGCCCTGAAAAATTTGGGTGCCACACCGCTGCCCTGGAGTGCCGGGCATCATTTTTATTTCAAGCTGCCTTGGAGCGCCGAACTTACCCGCAGCGACTACGTCATTCGCATTCCCGCTACAAAGCGCCTGAAGCAGGATGCCACCGGTGGTCTCATCACCGGTCCTCAGCTCAAGACGGAGGAGCCCTTGGATAACCCAGCGCTGATTGACACCCTTCACACCGGCCTCCGCGGTCAAGCCGTTGTCTTCGGCGAAAAAGGTCGTCCGGGCGATATCTCGGTTCAGCTCGGCACCGCGCCCGTCCCGCCGTCCGATGCGTGCTTTGTCACGTGGACACTCGCTGATGATTCGCCGTTTTATTGCGTAGAGCCGTGGATGGGGCCGCCCAATGCCGCCGAGCACAAGGTTGGGCTGCACTTCGTCGCCCCGGGCGAAACGCAAAAATTCGTCGTCAGCATCGCGGTTAGCTAACCGGCGATTTTAGCGGTTACATTTCCCTCAATCATCCGTCAGATTTCTGCCATGGCTTTGTCACTCACACCCTTAGCATTTATCGAAGGCATTGGCGGTCCCGAGATGGGGCTGATCCTCGTTATTGTCCTCGTGCTGTTCGGTGGTAAAAAGCTCCCTGAATTTGCGCGGGGCCTCGGCAAATCCATTCGCGAATTCAAGAAAGCCGCCAGCGGAGTCGAGCAAGAGTTCAAACGGGCGCTCGATGAGGACGAACAGAATAAATATACTCCACCGCCAGCGCTCCCCGCGGCCGCCCCGACGCCGGAACTCATGTCCGCAGCGGATTACCACGACGATCCGTATCATAGCGATCCGCACTACGGCCACGACGGTAGCGAAGCCGGTCCCTCGGGCTCCGTCGCGTCGGAAACCTCGCCGACGGACGTGCCGGCGGCAGATGGCGCTTTGTCCGCCGCGGTGAGTCCTCCGGGCTCCGAAGCGCCCGCGATCGAGGTCGCCGCGATCGACGCCCCCGCGCCCGATGTCGCCGCGATCGACGTCGCCACTCCCGACGTCACTCCACCTGCGACTCCTCCGGTCGCTCCGCCGACTGCGCCCGCCTCCGAGCCGAAGCCCTAGGGGTGCCCGATGGCCTCCGAGCTTTCGCCCGACGCGCCGGTGCCGCTGCCGATTACGGGCGAACTCGATCTGCAAACCTGTAGGCCCGGCGATCTCGGTGAACTGATTCCAGCCTATCTCGCGGAGTGCGGCGCGCTCGGTTTACGCGATGTGCGCATCGTCCACGGCAAAGGCATCGGCACGCTCCGCACGACGGTGTACGCCTTGCTGCAACGCTCGCCGCACGTCCAGACCTGCCGCCTTGGCGACGCACACTCCGGCTCGTGGGGTGCCACCATCGTCACGCTCCGCCGATGATGCTGCGCCGTGTCCGCGCGCTCGCCGTCGCGTTGATCGGCACTCTCGCGAACTCCGCCGCCGAGCCGCCGCCGCTCGTCCTGATTTCCCTCGACGGTTTCCGCTGGGACTATGGCGCGCTCCATCCGGCCGAGACGCCGCACCTTCGTCGGCTCATTAGCGAAGGCGTGACCGCGCGCAGCCTCATCCCCGTTTTCCCCTCCAATACTTTTCCTAACCACACCTCGATCGTCACTGGCCTCTATCCTGCGCACCACGGGATCATCAATAACACGTTCTTCGATTCCGCTCTGGGTTCGATCTTTCGTTACAACCAATCCGCTTCCGCCCGCGACCCCCGCTGGTGGGGCGGCGAGCCGATCTGGATCACCGCCGTTAAGCAGGGCCGCGCGAGCGCCTGCTCATTTTGGCCCGGCTCCGAAGCCGAGATCGGTGGCCTGCGCCCGACGTATTGGAAACCCTACGACTACGCCGGCACTTCCTTCGAGCAACGCCTCGATGAACTCGTTGCCTGGCTCCGGCTGCCCGCCGCGCAACGCCCCGCCGTCGTCACGTTCTACCTCGAAGAAACCAATACCGCCGGGCACCGCCATGGTCCGAATTCGCCGCAGCTCATCGCCGCGATCAAACTCCTCGACGCCCGCGTTGGCACCCTCTCCGCCCGTCTGCACGCGGCAGGAGTCGCGCCGAACCTCGTGATCGTCTCCGACCACGGCATGACCTCCTGCGACGCCGATCGCGTGCTCATCCTCGACGACTACCTTGATCTGGCGACGGTGCAGATCGATTTCGAGGAAACCTGCGCTGGCCTCCGCCCGCTCGCCGGAAACGATGTTGCCGCGATGATGCGCGCGCTCGCGAAAATCCCACCTCAGCAAGCCAAGGCGTATCGTTCCACCGAATTGCCCGCGCGCTTTCGCGTCGCTGCGACCCACCCCCGCGTCCCGCCCGTCTGGATCGTGCCCGCGGAAGGCTGGCATGTGGTGCGCCGCAGTCTCTACCACAAAGCCCTCACCCATTTCCTCCGTGGTCAACACGGCTACGATCCCGGTTTCGCGTCGATGGGCGGAATCTTCATCGCCCACGGCCCGGCCTTCAAATCCGGTGTGGTCGTCGAGCCCGTGGAGAATATCCACATCTACAATCTCCTTTGCGCCGCCCTCGCCTTGAAGCCCGCACCCAACGATGGCGACGACCGGCTCGTGAAATCAGTGCTGAAGTAAGCCGGGAGAACTGGGTCGAACGAGCGCGGCCCGAGTGAAGAAACCTGAGCAGAATGTTCGACCTGGGCAACGGGGAGGTTCCCGACTGGGTGTAATTTTAGAGGTGTCGATTCGGGGATGCTTTCGTGGCTCACGGACGGGCGATTTCCAAACGCCCTGATCGCCGCCAGTGCCGCGGCGGTTGGGAAACCGCCGCTCGTGCGTCCATGAAACCATGAACTCAGAATGTGAAAGTCATCTCCCCCGTGCAGACAGTGCGCGCGGGGCAGTCGGAGGCAACTGCGTCGCCGCAAGGCGGGGTGGGGAGCAGCCCGAGACGGAGGGTCGGTCCCGAACGAAAGTGAACTCGATACGGCAGGTCAGACGGGCGAGCGTGCGAGCGAAACGCGAAGCCTG
>SYGN01000330.1 GCA_005799525.1 Opitutaceae bacterium
CACTTCACCCCTCGGCTTCCGAGTACACGCAATTCGATCATTTTGGTCTTTGGGTTTGCATCCGATTTGCCTGGGTCAGCATGTCTATGGGTCTGACTGGGCCGCGGCGTCGACCGCTTTGACGGCGGTGCTGGGTGCCGACACCGTTGGGAAAAGGGATGCGCCCTAAAAGTCGTCGGTTCAGGAGGCCTCGGGCCGACGGAGGGGCGCTTGCCCAAGCGCCCGGCTTGCCGACCGACGCAGCGGCGGTGGGAAAACCGCCGTTCCCTGAAAAGCCCGACCACAGAAGTGTCGCCAGTCCGTTGGACGCGTGACCTCTGCGGAGACTGACAACCCAGAAATCCGCCCGGAAGTAATCGCGGATCAAAATGGGCTAGCCAAGGTGCGAAGAAATGGCCCTGTTACAGGGGTTCCTGTCATCGGACCTCCGGTCAGGCCAATCCTCCAACGCAACCAACTAAATACCCGTCACAGCCATGAAGAAATCCACCCTTGGAATTATCGGTCTCAGTGCATCCCTCCTCAGCGCCGGCGTTTTGTTCGCTGAATCCGCAGCGAAAAAAGCCGCGCCGGCCCCCGCTGCGGCAGCCCCTGTCGCCGAAAAGCAACAAAAACTCGTCCTCGCCTCCACGCTCAAATCGATCGAGGCCAATCGGGAATTTCAGGCCAACGTCCAGTTCGTGCAGACCCAACGCCAGCAGGCCGTCGACCTGAATGCGGCGCACGACAAGGAGACCAACGCGACCAAGAAAAAGGAGCTCAAGACCAAGCTCGATGCTCTCATGGTGCAGCTCAACGAGAACAACCAGAAGATGGCCAAAGCCTATGGATTTTCCCTCGACCGCACCTACACCCTCGTGGTTGAGACGGCGCACGTGTATATGTTCGTGAGTGACGAAGAGGCCGCGAAAATCGAGAAAGAGCAGGCCGCTGCTGCTGCTAAAGAGCAGGCCGCCGCGAAGAAGAAGTAAGCCTCCCTCGCCTGCCAGGCTTCGCGCTGAGCGAGGCCTGCGCACCGCACCAGAAGAGCTAACCTACAGGGCACCTCGCCATTTTTCCGGCGGAGCTACGAGCGTGAGCGAGTGGAATTCCCTCTTAAGCTGACGCCTATGAGGCCCCACACTCACGGCTCACGCACAAACTCGACCTCGTACGTTTGCTGCATTTGCGCCTGAAAATAGGTACCCACCAGCCGGTCCTTGTCCGCCAAGTAAGTCAGCTTGTAGATGCAGCCCGGGTAGTTTTGGTCGCGAAGCTCAACCGCCACTTTGATGTCGGCGCCCTCCGTCTTGACGGTCGCCCAAGCGACTTTAATCGGATTCGGGTTAAAGTAACCGGCCTCGGCGCGGCCATCCGCTTCAATTGTGGTGATCGCGAGAATATAGCCCCCATCAGGCCGCAACCACCGCCCTTTGGCCTTGGCCACCGGTGCGCCTGCCGCCGCCGGAGCCGACGCGGGGGCAGCCTTGGGCGCGGTTGCAGCCCTCGCGGCAGGAGCGTCGGCGGCGGGACCGTCGGCGCGTTTGCAGGACGAAAATGCCAGCAGACACAAGGTGAGACGAACCAGGGCTCGAGGTGAAAAAGGCATGACAGATTTTTTTTGGTGGGACATCAGAGGATGAAGCCCGCCCATCCCAGCACATCCGCCAGCCGGAGGAAACAGCGGAAACCTGTTTGTGCGCAGACGGACGCATCCCCGTTTTTTTCGCCCCCCTCCCCCGCAGCTCCGGACGTTTTCTCCTTTCCCTGCTTGCGCCGACCGCGCCACTTTGCGCCGATGTCCTTCATCGTATGAGAATCACCGGACTCGCCCTTGTCCCGCCACCGACCGCCGCCGACCTCCCGAAGGTCACTCCTGAGTTACTCGCTTCCGTTCTCGCGCGCTATTCGCGCAGCAATCAAGGCATCGCCGCCATCCTCTCCAAAGTCGACCTAGCCAACCCCGATGCCTCGATCGACCGCATTCTAAGCTTCGTCGACTACGGGCACGCCTCCATCGGCGGCCTCACCGGTGGCCTCGCCGTGGCCCTCGACGATGTCTCCATGTGGCTCGCCTATAAACTGTTTGAAATCGCCACGATGGCCGATGGCCAGGAGTCGAGCACGCGCTACATCACGATGGACGCGGCCAATCTCCCCACCGCCGCCGAACTCGGCATCCCGGACGATCTCGCGCCGCGTTGGTCCGCGCTGATGGCCCAGTCGTTCGCCGCCTACCACGCCGAGTATACGCGTCTCGACGCACTCGCGACCGCCAACCCCGGTCTCGTCCGCCTCCCGCCCGACGCAAAACCGGCGGTGGTCACGCGGCTGCGAAAAAACTATGCACTGGACCGCGCGCGCTATTTCATCCCCTTCGCGACGCGCACCAACGTTGGCCTGGTCCAATCTTCCCGCATGTGGGCGGTGACGGTGAAGCACCTGGATTCGCTCCCTCACCCCGAGGCCCGCGCTGCCGCGAAACTTATCCGTGACGAGCTTCTCAAGATCTCCCCGCGGCTGATGCGCCACAGCGTCGCGGAAAAATCCTTCGTCGCACAGGCAGCCCAAGAACTCACCGCGTCCTGCTCCCTCGGTCTCGCCCGGCTCTCCGCCGCGCCCCTCGCCGATGAAGTCTGGGTCAACGTCGATCGCGCCACGCCGCCGTGGCTACGCGAGGCGCAACCGGTCGCCGAAGCCCTGTGCCACCGCGCCAACCGTTACGGCCACCAAGGCACCGCGACCCGCCGTATGCGCGTCAGTTTCGCATGGAATAACCTGGCGCTCGCCGAGCTCCGCGACCTCAACCGCCACCGCACCGGCCACCGCTACACCCCGTTGATCCAAGCCGGCTTTTATCTTCCGCCGGAAATCACGCACACTACACCGGCGCACGCCGCGCTTCTCGCCGAGCAAGGTGAGCTGACCCGCGAACTGATGCAGCGCGGTTCACCGGCCTATGTTTACTCATTGCTGCTCGGCGCGCAGACACCCTTCGAGCACAGCACGCACGGCGACAAATTTATCTACGAAGCCGAACTGCGCACGGGCATGGGCGCGCACTTCCGTTATGCGGAACACCTCAGCGCGGCGCTCCGTGAATTCCTAAAACACGGTCCCGAGGCCCGCGCCCATGTCGTCGAGGGCACGGCAGAGCCGGAGTGAGCGGTCGGCGGCGGTGGCTGCGCAGACGCGGCCCGGTCGGCGGATATCTATCCTTGCGTGAGTTCAGGCACCTCTTTGCACCGACCCGTTGTTTCCCGACTCGAAAACCGCCGGAGCAGAGGGAGGAAGATTTTGTTGGTAGGAAAATTTTCCCAACCACGGATACCATTCCGATCAGGGGTTCTCGTTTCACGTTTCGTCCGCCCCGGATCATTGCTCCTTGAATGACAATGAACCATCCGCGCAACCACCGAAGAATGAGTTATTCTCCGAGAAATCTTCTTACCGATAAAATCTTTCGGCTCTGTAGCTGAATCTGTGGGTGGATTGGGCGGGTAAATCGTGATGTAGGGAGCAGCGCGAGGCGGACGCCGAGAACGACTAGGCACGGACTGG
>SYGN01000044.1 GCA_005799525.1 Opitutaceae bacterium
GATTATTGTCGAGGTGGCCGTGGCCGTGCTGGCCAATCACAACGAGTACTTCCCAGTGCTTGAGCAGGTAGGCGCAGGCTTGGCCGAGCTGCGATTTGGGCAACACGTGGACGAGCAAAAGGCCGCATTCAAAGAAGTCAGCAGAAGCCGTCGGAGTGAAGATCGCCGCTTATCGGCGGCTGGAGCGAAGGGCCGAAGGATGCAGGCAACGAATGCGTCCGGTCGAAACGTAGGCGTCCTCAGGCGATGACGTTGGGTTGGGCTTGGTCGCTGGGCCCAAATTGCAGAGAGCTGAGGCGTCGGTAGAGGCCGTCGGGTTGGGCGGTGAGTTCGGTGTGATTGCCCAGCTCCACGACTCGGCCGGCGGCGAGCACGGCGATGCGATCGGCGGTGCGGATCGTGGAGAGGCGATGAGCAACGATGAACGTCGTACGGCCCTTCATCAGCCGTTCGAGGGCCACCTGCACCAGACGCTCGCTCTCGCTGTCGAGGGAACTGGTGGCTTCATCGAGAATTAGAATCGCGGGATCTTTGAGAATCGCGCGGGCGATGGCGATGCGTTGACGCTGGCCGCCGGAAAGCTGGATGCCGCGATCACCGACCAGCGTCTCGTAGCCGTCAGGCAGGGTGGAAATGAAGACGTCGGCATTGGCCTGCCGCGCGGCTTCGCGGATGGCGGCGGCATCGGCACCGGGCCGGCCGTAAACAATATTTTCGGCGATGGTGCCGCCGAAGAGCAGCACGTCCTGGGGCACGATCGCCAGTTGGCCGCGGAACCAGTGCAGCGGATACTCGCGGGCATCGCGGCCGTCGATGACCAGACGGCCGCCGCCGGGCTCGTAGAAACGCAACAGGAGTGCGGTCAGCGTAGATTTGCCGGCACCGCTGGGACCCACCAGAGCGATGCGTTCGCCGGCTTTCGCCGTGAGCGTGATGTCGTGGAGGACGGGGGCGTCGGGCCGCGACGGGTAACGAAAACTCACGCCTTCGAAGGACACCTCGCCGCGCAACCGAGCCAGCGCAGGCGTGGTGGGCGGAGCGACCGCAGCGGAAGTTATTTCGGTCGTCTCGCGGAGGAGTTCACGCACGCGTTGGGTGGCGCCGACGGTTTTCTGGATCTGGCTGAATAATTCGGCGGATTGCCCCATCACGCCGGCGATGAAGGTGGTGTAGAGTACAAAGCGGGTCAGTTCGCCCGGGGTGAGGCGGCCGCTCTGGAGGAGGCCCGCGCCGAACCACAGGACGATCACGATGCCACCGAACAGCGCGACGATGAAGAACGCCACAAAGACGGCGCGCCAGCGCGCGGCGCTGAGGGCGGCGGCCAACACGCGACGGTTGGCGCCGTCGTAGCGGCCGAGCTCGAAGGCCTCGTTGGCAAACGCCTTCACGCTGGCGATGGCCTGGAGCGTTTCTTCCACGATCGTGTTCGTGGCCGCGAGGTGATCCTGCGTCTCGCGGGAAAACCGCCGCAGCCGGCGGCCGAAGAACACGGCGGCCGCAATCAGCAGCGGTAATGTTCCCAGCATGACGGCGGTCAATCGGCCCGAGGTGAGCGCGATCATGGTGATGCCGCCGAGCAAGAAGACGCTTTGCCGACACAGCTGCGGGAGTGCGTCGATCAACGCGCCCTCGATTTGGGCGACGTCGGTGGAGACGCGGCTGGTGAGCTCACCGACCCGGCGCTGGGCGAAAAACGCCATCGGCAGCGAGATGAGCCGACGGTAGCAATCGCGCCGTAAATCGGCGAGAGCGCTCTGGCCGACGCGATTGAACGCGAGGGCGCTGTTGTAGGAGGCGAGCGCCTGCAAGGTGACCGCTGCCGCCAGGAGCAGCGCGACTTGATTGAGCGTGAGCGCTCCGAACCCAGGCAGTGTGGCGACGCCGGGGTGCAGCGCGCAGTCGATCAGCGCGCCGGCGAGGAGCGGAAAGGCCAGGCCGAGCGCGGCGCTGATAAACACCGTGAAGAGTCCCGCTAGAAAACGGGCGCGGTAGGGCCGGACGTAGCAGGCGAGCGCGAGGGCCTGTCCCACACTTTCGCGGTTGAGCGGGGCCTTGGGCAGGCGGTCGAGAGCGTGGTCTTCAGCGGTGGGATTGCGGCGGGCCATGAGCGGTCAAGCTCGAGGTGCGTCGACGAAAAGGCAAATGCTCGCATGGGCATGGGGCTGGCCGGCGATAGCGCGCGCGGTCCGTAACCGTCAGGGAACTACAGAAACATCCCGCTGAGCCGACAGGAAGGCGTCTTCAGGGAGTCGTGGGACGTGGCGCGGTGGCGGCGGGTGTGGCTGGCGGCGCGCCAGCGGGGGTCGCGCCGGAGGGGCACCCGGTGTAGGTGCGCCCCCACGACGTCCTGCACCAGGAGGGCCGCGCTCGGGACGGGTAAGATTCGTGGCGACGTCGTTGGCGGCCTGGGTTTCTACGCCGGGCTGGTTGAGAAAACCGAGGTCGCGGAACCACTCGATGAACCGCGTGGGCCAGTTGCCAAAGGCAATGAACCCGCGATTCGTGAGTCCACCCGTTGACGGCGGCTCAACGGGGCCGACGCGATCGCCGGGATGGTGACCGCGCGCGTAGATGTGGATTTCGAGGTTGGGCACACCCGTTTTGAGCATGGCGGTGAACCATTCGTTGGCCCAGATGGCATGGCCGCGGTCGCCCCAACCGGCACACGTGATGAAGGACGGTGGGGTGTCGCGGGGGATGGGCGGGGGCGTCGCGGGGTGTCCGCCGCGCGGCGCGGCAAACGGAGTCGGGCCGGGGTAAATGATCCCGGCGAAATCAGGCCGCGATGAAATGGCCGCCTGCGGATTTCCGGGTAAGTTATTTTTCTGATCATACTCGGCCCAAACGACCGCGGCGGGTGCGGCCAGCTCGGCTCCGGCTGAAAATCCCATGAAGCCAATCTTCTGGGGATCGAGGCGCCATTCCTTCGCATACGCGCGCACGAGCTTGATCGCCTGCAAGGCATCAAACACGGCATCCGTCTTCGGATGGTAGCCCCCGCGGCACAGGCGGTTCCGCAGGATCACGGTGCTGACGCCGTAGTTGGAGAAAAACGGCACGAAGTCGGCGCCTTCGCCGCCGACGTTCAACGTAGTGTGGCCGCCGCCCACCGCCAAGATGACGACAGTGCCTGTGTTCAGCGAGCGATTGCCGGGGTGAAACTCGATCGAGGGATTGTGGATATTGACGATACTCGCGATCTGCCCGGGTGCGCCCATCGTGTAGCCTCGGCCTCACGGACGCGCTCCGTCTTGAGGCAGGGCGAACCGGGCGGGAATAACGGGATGACCGCGCCACCGGGCAAAATCGGTTGCGGTGCGTAGGGCGCGTCGGTTACTGGGCCCGGGGTCGGCACGCCGAGTGGAGCCGGCAAAGTGAAGAGGGGAGCGGTGCCCGCCGCCGCCTCGGCGGACTGGACTGAACTCACGGGCGAGACGAGACAGCAGACGAGCATGCTGGCGAACACGGGGAGGTTTTTTGCCATGAAATGGTTTTATGAGCGCGAAACGGGGCGGCGGCTAGGCGGTTAAAAAAAAAGGGGGTTGTTCAGCCCCGAGCATGCACTCGCGATGGCGGCGCGATTCTGATTGCTCGGATCGCCGGATATTGACGGCTTAGCGGGCATGGGTGCCAAATATCTACCGACGATCAAAGACCTCAAGGCCAGCCAACGCTTCAAACAAAAGCAGAAGCCGTTGCACAAATTCAAAAAAACGCCGGACGCCTCGGGCGCGAAGAAGGGCAAAAAATAACCGCCGATTGATCACGGTGGCTGGACCCCAAAGCCCAACCGGTCGCCCCTCCCTTTTTTTCCCCATGAAAACCAAACTGCTCTCCCTCGCGGCTCTGCTCGGCATTGCCGTTGCCTTCGCCGCCGACGACAACAAGCCCTTCCCCCTCGGCTACTCCGACACGCCGCTCATCCCGGGTTCCAAATGGAAAGTTCACGATATCGACCGCCCGGCACCTCCGGTGGTGGCTCCCGGTGCCAAGCTTGGCGATGCGCCGGCCGATGCGATCATCATTTTCAACGGCAAGGACACCTCGCAACTTTTCAGTCGCAAGAAAGACAACCCCACTCCGCAGCCCTCGCCGTGGGTGATCGAGAACGGGGAACTGATCGTCAATGGCGGCGACTGCTGGACGAAACTCGAGTTCGCGAGCTGCCAGCTGCACGTCGAGTGGCGGAGCGACGCGAAGATCCAAAAAGGCAACTCACAAAAGAAGGGAAACGCGGGCGTGTTTTTCATGGATCGCTACGAGAGCCAGATGCTCGATTGCGATAATAACCCGACCTATGCCGATGGCATGACCGGCAGTGTGTATGGGCAGACGCCTCCGCTGGTGAATGCCGGGCGCAAGGCCGGCGAGTGGCAGGTCTACGATATCATCTTCACGGCCCCGAAGCTCGTTGCGGGCAAAGTCGTCGAGCCCGCCCGCATCACGACGTTCGTGAATGGGGTCTGCGTGCAAAACAACACCTCGATCATGGGACCCACGAAGCACAAACAGGTCACCAGCTACAGTGGTACGTTTCCCGAGAAAGCGCCGTTCCGTTTTCAAGACCACAAGAACGAGCCGCCCGTGCGGATGCGCAATATCTGGGTGCGCCCATTACCGTAAGCGTCCCGTAACCGCCTGATCTTTTCACGCTGGCTCTGAGCCAGCGTTTTTTTTGGCCACGCGCGTGGCTGCGGCTCAGGCCTTCTCTACGAAGGAAGCTTTGAGGGCGAGGCTCACGCCGTCGATGCGGCAGTCGATCTCGTGATCACCGTCGACCAAGCGGATATTTTTCGCCTTGGAGCCTTGTTTCAGGACCTGTGATCCGCCGTCCACTTTCAGATCTTTGATGAGGGCGACCGTGTCGCCTGCGGTCAGCACATTCCCGTGCGCATCCTTCACGATCCGCATCGCTGCGGGCGCGGCGTCCTTGGGCCATTCGTGCCCGCAGGTGGAGCATTCCCAATGATCAGCGTGGCTGAGGAAACCTTCGAGGGTGCAGGCAGGGCAGGCAACGTTGGTTATGCGGACGGTCTCGGTCATTGAGAGCGGTCTGGTGTGGAGTCCGCGGCGTCCGGAGCGAGTGAGTAATGCCCGTGGAGCCGGCTAACTCGCTCACAATCCACTCACGAACCTCTCCGCCTTCGCGCGTGCGGTCGCTCGAGCGGTGGCGGTGGCGTGCTCGGCCTCGGCCTCAACAGGGCAAGGGAATGTTGCGCCGTGCCCGGATTGCGCGGTGAACGTTCCCGACGGAAACGCGCTCGGTTGCCATCGCCGTGAGGTGCAGATATCACCGTTGCGTAACCCGGCGTCTGGCGGAGACGTGCGGGCAGGAAATTTTCTTGGTTGGCGTGCGGGATACCCATGTTTTTACTGCGTAGTCTGCGGACCACACCGGTTCGTTTCACCCCCTGAGCCCTCCCATGAAGTCTACCCTCTCTTTCGTCGTTGCGCTCACGCGCGTCCTCTTGCTCGTACTCGTACTCGCGCCCATCGCGGAGGTCGCTGCGGCGAACGCGGCCGCCAGCCCGGCCTATAAAAAACTCACGCTCTCGAAGGAGTTTTACTCCGAGGGCGCGGCGTTTGCCGACTTTAACAAGGATGGCCAACTCGATGTCGTCTCCGGACCGTATTGGTACGAGGGGCCGGATTTCACGAAGCGGCACGAGCTGTTTACGCCGTTCGTGTTCGATCCGCTGAAATACTCCGATAATTTTTTTGCATTCACGCACGACTTCAATGCCGACGGTTGGCCCGATGTGCTGGTGCTGGGGTTCCCGGGCGTCGACGCTTCGTGGTATCAGAATCCCGGAGTCAAGGGCGGCCCGTGGCGCCGTTATGTGGCCGCGCTGCCCGTGGACAACGAATCCCCCACCTTTGGCCCACTGCTCGCGAAGGGCCCGCCGTCGATCGTGTGTATGAGCGCGGGCCGGATTGGGTACTTTTCGTTGGAGCCGAAAGACCCGGCGCGCCCGTGGACATTTCATGCGGTCTCGCCGGTCATGGCCGGTTGGCAGCGCTTCACTCATGGTCTCGGCTTCGGTGACGTGAACGGCGACGGGCTCAATGACATCTTGGAAAAAGATGGTTGGTGGGAGCAACCGGCGTCGCTCGCGGGCGATCCCGTGTGGAAGCGTCACCCGTTTTCCTTCGCTGCCAAGGGTGGCGCGCAAATGTATGTGATGGATGTGAACGACGACGGCGTCCCCGACGTGATCACCAGCAAGGCCGCGCACGGCTACGGGCTCTCGTGGTTTGAGCAAGTGCGGGCGACCGACGGTGGTGAGAGTCGTTTTAAGGAACACGTGATTCTCTCCGAGAAACCCGCGGAGAAAATCGCCGGCGCGCAGTTTTCCCAGCTCCATGCGGTTGTGCTGAGCGATGTCGATGGGGACGGCTTGCCCGATATCGTGACGGGGAAACGGTGGTGGGCGCATGGCCCGAGCGGTGATGCCGATCCCTCGGGTACGCCCGTGCTCTACGCGTTTCTTCTGCGCCGTGGTCCGAACCACTCCGTCTCCTACGAGCCGCGTCTGCTGGAAGACACGACCGGCGTCGGCACCCAGCTCATCGCAGCCGATGTGAATGGCGACGGCCGCCCTGATTTCGTCGTGGGCAACAAGCGCGGTACGGCGGTACTGTTGTCGCAGAAGAAGTAGTTTTTAATCACCTACCGCGTCCTGACGTCTGCGCTGCGCTTCCCCAACCCCTCCGTCCCATGACCCGCCACCCACTGACTTCGTTTTGCATCCTTGCCCTGTTTGCTCGCGCGATCTGCGCGTTCGCGGTGCCGCCCGCATCGCAGCCGATCTTCGATGGGAAAACGCTCGCTGGTTGGTCGGGTGGCACCACCGAGTGGCGCGTCGAGGACGGCGCCATCACCGGCGAAATTGCTGCGGGCACCAAGCTCGCGAAGAACGAATTCCTCTACTGGCAGGGTGAGGTTGCCGATTTTGAACTCACGGTGGAGTTTCGCCTGACGGGTCCGGCGGCGGCCAACTCCGGCATCCAGTTCCGTTCGGAGCGGCTGCCCGACGGCAGCGCCAAAGGCTACCAAGCCGACATCGATCTCGGCGCGCGCAGCTTTGGAAACATCCATGAGGAACGCGGCCGCAGTGTGCTCGCGCCCCGCGGCACGCGTCTGGCGGTCGCGCCCGACGGGCGGCGGTGGACGGAAAAATTCGGTGAGATCGACGATTACAAAACCCTTCTTCGCTCCGCGCCCGCGTGGAACAGCTACCGGATCGTCGCCCAAGCCTCGCACATCGAAGTGTGGCTGAACGGCACGCGGGTCTCGGTGCTCGATGATCACCAGACTGGGGTTGCGCGCCACGCCGGTTTGCTCGCGCTCCAGTTGCACAGCGGCGACGGCCCGATGAAGATTCAGTTTCGCAATCTGCTGCTCACGCAACTTGGCCGCACCGAACTCCCCGCGGTCGCCGTGAAACCTGCGTCCGCTCCGGGGGCTGCGTCCGCCGTCGCGGCACCCGCCAACGTCAACATCGGTATCTATCGCCGCAACGGTGATCCGCCGTTGAAGCGCGTCAGCGGTGTCGATGACCTCACGCGCCTCACCTCCAGTCCCGTGCTGTGGCCTTTGCGCGACAACCCCGCCAAGCCCACCGCGGTCGCGAATCCAGCCGCGCAAAAAGTCGTGGCCGGCATGAAGCTCGTAAATGGCTTCCAAGCCGAACTCATCGCGGCGGAGCCGGATTTACACCAACCCGTCGCCATGGCCATCGATGAACGTGGACGCCTCTGGGTCGCCGAGGCCTACGGATATCCGAACCGCCAGCCGGAAGGGCAGGGGAAGGACCGTATCATTATCTTCGAGGACAAGAATGGCGATGGCGTATTTGAAACGAAAAAAGTGTTCGCCGAGAAACTGAACCTCGTGAGCGGCCTCGAACTCGGTTTTGGTGGCGTCTGGGTCGGCGCCGCCCCGCATCTGCTCTTCATTCCCGATGGGAATCATGACGACGTGCCTGATGGACCGCCGCAGGTGCTCCTCGATGGTTGGGGTTTTCAGGATACGCACGAGACGCTCAACAGTTTCACGTGGGGCCCCGATGGCTGGCTCTACGGCTGCCACGGAGTGTTCAGCCACGCGCTCGTCGGCAAGCCCGGCACGCCGGCGGCCGAGCGCACACCCGTGCGCGCGGCGGTGTGGCGCTACCATCCGACGCGCCATACGTTCGAAGTTTTCGCGGCGGGCGGCAGCAACCAGTGGGGGCTCGATTTCAACAGTGTGGGCCACCTCTTCATGACGCATTGCCGGAGTTTTTACGGTGGTGGCGGCACGAGCTACGTCGTGCGCAACGGCCACTACTGGAACCAAGCGAACAATAGTTTCGCGGCGTTCATTTCGAATCGCGGACCCGACTTCGCACCCGATTTAAAAAACTATCTGCTGGCTTCCGCGCGCTACGACAGCGGCGAAGGCGGCGCCGGCAAACCCGGCACCACGGCGGTTTACGGCGGCCATTCGCATGTCGGCACCATGATCTACCTCGGCGATAACTGGCCCGATACCTACCGCGATCATCTCTTCACCCATAATCTACACGGCCACCAACTCAACCATCAGGTCAACGTCCGCACGGGCTCGGCCTACGAGACGTTTCACGCCGGCCACGATCTGCTCTTTGCGCCCGACCCCACCTACATGGCGGTCGACATCCAATACGGTCCCGATGGCGCCGCCTACGTGATTGATTGGGTCGATACGCAGCACTGCCACAATCCGCGCGACGAACTCTGGGATCGTACCAACGGCCGTCTCTATCGCGTGGCTTGGGCCGCCACCTACAAGCCGATCAAAGTCGATCTCGCTGCAATGACCGACGTGCAACTCGCCGCGCTGCACACGCACCAGAGCGAGTGGTATGTGCGCACCGCACGTCGCCTGCTCCAAGAGCGCGCCGCCGGCCGGACGCTCGCTGCCGCCGCGCTCGCTGACCTGCGCGCGCAGGTCGGTGACAACTCGGGTGGTGATGTCGCCCAGCTCCGCGCGCTGTGGACGCTGCACGTCACCGGCAGCTTGGCACCCGCGCAACGTGGCGCCGCGCTCGCACATTCTTCGGAAACGGTGCGCGCTTGGGCGATTCAACTCGCCACTGACGACCGGACCGCGTTGGCCCTCTCCGCCGCCGATCTCACGCGCCTCGCCACCAACGATGCTTCGGCAGTCGTGCGCCTCGCGATCGCTGCGGTCGTCCCGGCGCTGCCGCTCGCAGACCGTTGGCCCGTGGTCGCCGCGCTCGCGCAACAGGGCGACGGTGCCACCGACCGTTATCTCCCCAAAATGGTGTGGTTCGCCGCCGCGCCCGCAGTCGCGAGCGATCTTCCCCGCGCGCTGGATCTTGCGGCGAGCACCGCGTTGCCGACGCTCGCCGACTCAATCCGTTGGTTCGTTGCGCGCACGCCGGAGGGTCGCGATCAACTCACCGCGCGCATCGCCGCGCTGCCTGAAGCCGCTGCAGCGCGCGCGCTGCGGGTGCTGTCGTTCGCGCTCGAGAGTGAAGCGGGGTTGAAAATGCCGGCGGGTTGGCCGCAGGTGGCGACCCGTTTTTCCACGGCGGCTGATCCGGCGGTGCGTGGCGCCTATGAGCAACTCGCTGCGCTCTTCGGCGACAAAACTGTGCTCGTCGCTATCCGCTCCCGCCTCGCCGACACCGCGACACCGCTCGTCGAACGCCGCCGCGCGCTCGACCTCCTCAAACGCGCCGGTGACACCGAGTCGACCGCGCTGCTCGTACGACTCTTGGCCGACAAAGACCTGCGCGCGGCGGTCATCCCGCTCCTCGGAACGGCGGCGGATTCCGCGGTCGCGGCCGTCGGTCTCATCATGCATTTTCCCTCACTCAATCCTGCCGATCGCACCGCCGCGCTCGCCGCGCTAACGAGCCGCCCGGTGCTGGCGCTGCCGCTGCTTCGCGCGGTCGCTGCTGGTGGATTCGACAAGCAGGCGCTCACGGCGCTGCACGCCCGCCAGCTCCGCAACTTGAAGAACCCTGAAGTCACCGCGCTCCTCGATCGCGCGTGGGGAAAGACGTCCGAGTCCTCGGCCGATATGAAGGCCACCGTGGCTCGGCTGCGCCGGACCTACAACGAAGCGCCGGTCTGGTCCTACGATGTCGCTGCGGGGAAGAAAGTTTTCGAGCGCTCCTGTGTCGCCTGCCACGCGACCGAGGGCGCCACTGTTGGCAAGCTCGGTCCGAACCTCAGCGGCACCTGGCGCAACGGCCTTGATTATTTTCTGGAAAATATCGTGGACCCCAACGCCGTCGTCGGTGCGGACTATCAGCTCAATCTGATCACCAAGCGCGATGGCACCGTGATCTCAGGGATGTCGGACAACGAAACGGCGACCGCCTTGGTCGTCCGCACCATGACCGAGACCGTTACGATTCCGAAGACGGAGATCAAAGCCCGAGAGGTCACGCCGCAATCGCTGATGCCGCCCGGCTTGCTCGAAGCGCTCCCTGAGCGCGAGGTCGTCGAGTTGCTGAAGTTTCTGACCACGGAAGTAAAATAATCCGCTACGTCGCGGGTTTCCGTGAACCGCGAGGCACTACGCCGCGATGAACGGGAGCTCAGGTTGCGGACGGTGCGCGGTGAATTTTCGGCGTCCACGTCACATAACTCGGTTCCTCGTGGAGGAACGCGTCGGGTGCGTCGGTCGGGCGACACAAGTCAGCGTCGATCACGCGTGGCAGCAGTTCGGCGAGAGCGTAGGGGATAGACGTCAAACCGGGCGGCGGTTGTGACCAATGGCGGAAGTTTTCCGGCATCACGAGTTCGCCCCTGAGCTCCCCGACCGGCACGCGCCGCAGCGAACCGCCCAAGGTGAAGTGGTGCCAGAGTTCGCGCCGGCCATCCGCGATCACGCCGACGTCGGGTCGGCCGAGCGCTTGGGCGACGACCGCGAGGCTACAATATGAGAACATCGGGCGGGGCTTGAGTACGTGCCACGTGCGGAGCGCCATGGCGCACGTGCGGATGCCCAGCACGGAACCGGGTCCATCGCAAAAAACCAACGCGTTGGCCGCGTCGATTTCGACGCCGAGCGCGGTCAAACTCGTGAAAAGCCCCACCCCCGTGTCTTCGTCCGAAGTGCTCCAGCGCGCCGTCCCGAGCCCGCCATCAGTCAGCCAGCCGACTTGTACGCACGTGGCTGCCGCATCGATGACCAGCAAGGGAGCGTGGGCGGCAATAATTTGGCGGAGACTCGGCATATTTGGCTTACGAAACGTCCCGCGACGAGCCCGCGCAAGCCCGCAGACGGGCGCAGAATCCGGCATTGACCGACGCATCTCGGGACGTAGCGTGACCAATTCTCCCAACCAAAACCCGTCCGCCCACACTCCCGTGAACGTCCAACAGAACAGTCTCTCCGCTACACGCACCACGCTCGTCGTCACCCTCGACCAGAGTGAAGTCGCTGCGGAACACCTGGCGGTTGTCACCGAATTTGCCAAGCAGGCGCGCATCCCCGGCTTCCGTCCCGGCAAGGCCCCGGCCGCGATGATCGTGCGCCGTTTTGCCAAGGAAATCGCCGGGGAGTTTAAGCAAAAAATCGTGGGCAAGGCCTACCGCAGCGGCCTGGAGGAGGCCAAACTTGACGTGCTCAATGTCGTCAATGTCGAACCAGCCACGATCGCAATGGGTACGCCCGCGATCATCACGATCACGGTGGATATTCGTCCTGAGTTTACGCTGCCGGACTACACGAATCTGCCGACGGAAATCACGCCGACCGATGCCACTGATGCCGAAGTGGACAACGTGATCGAAGGGCGGCGCGGCTAACGCGCCGATTTCAAGGCCGCGGACCGTCCCGCGCAGAAGAGCGACTATGTGAAGCTCGCCTACGAGGGCACGATCGACGGCCAGCCCATCGCTGACCTAGCGCCAGATAAGCAACTTTACGGTAAAGTCCCGCAGACGTGGGAAGAAGTCGAGGGGACCAACGAAGGCGTCATCCCCGGTCTCGGCAAACAGCTCGCCGGCCTCAAGCCCGGGGACAAGCACGACGTCGCGATCACTTTCCCGGCGGAATTCCCAGCGGTGCCGGCGCTGGCGGGCAGATCGGCCGTCTACAAGGTCGAGGTGCAGGAGATCCGGGAGCGCGTGCTGCCGGCGCTCGATGCCGAGTTTTTCAAATCCCAGCAAGTTGACGATCTCGCTGGTCTGCGGGCGCAGGTGCGCGCGAATCTCAAGGGCCAGAAAGACTACCACAACCGCGCGGCTCAGCGTCGCCAAGTCACGGAGGCGCTCGCGGCCAAGGTTGATTTCCCGGTGCCGGATTCCCTAGTCGAGTCCGAGACCCAAGGCGTCCTGCGGCAATTTATCGAAGAAAATATGCGCCGCGGGGTGCCGCAGGAGCAGTTCGAGAAAGATAAAAAAGAGCTCTTTGAAGGTGCGAAAAAAGCCGCTACCAACCGCGTCAAGATGCAGCTCGTCCTCGCGAAGATCGCCGAGGCCGAGAAGCTGACGGTCGAAAGTAGAGACATCGATGCGTTTATCTATCGGGAATCCGCCCGCACGCAGCAGAATCCCGAGAAACTCGTGAAGACCCTCACGACCGATCGCGACCAGCTCCGCGCGGTGCAGCAGAATATCATATTCGACAAGGCGGTTGATTTCCTCGTGTCCAAGGCTACGGTGAAAACGATTCAGGTAGTGGCCTAACCGGCCGATAACCCTTTCCTTGTGAGCTACGACCTAACCATTTTCGACAACAACGGACGCGAGACGCGGGCTATGAGCGTGTATTCGCGCCTCCTGAAGGATCGCATCCTGTTCATTGGGACGCCGATTGACGACAACGTCGCAAACTTGGTGATCGCACAGATGCTCTATCTGCAGATGGAGGACGCGAAGAAGGACATCCATCTCTACATCAATTCGCCCGGTGGCGTCGTGACCGGTGGCATGGCCATCTACGACACGATGAATTTCCTGCAGTGCGATATCGTGACCTATTGCCTCGGCATGGCGGCCAGTATGAGCACCGTGCTCCTCGCTGCCGGCACCAAGGGTAAGCGTTTCGCGCTCCCCAACAGCCGCGTCATGATCCACCAACCCAGCGGCGGAGCCGGTGGCCAGGCTTCCGATATCGCCATCGCCGCGAAGGAAATTCTGCGTTGGCGCAAAGTCCTCAACGAAACGATTGCGAAACACACGGGTAAGACCGCTGAGCAGGTCGAAAAGGATTCCGATCGTGATTACTACTTGAGCGCCTGCGAGGCCAAGGCCTATGGCATTGTTGACCACGTGGTGGAGTCCACCCGTGACGTGCAAAAGATTGCCGTGTCGACCGCCGCCTGAGTGCGGCAGTCTGATTCATGAGCGAACTCCGCCCTCGACTCACCAGCGGCTCACTCCAACTTCGCAGCCATGGCAAAATCCGCGCGCATGACCCTGTGTTCGTTCTGCGGCAAGTCGCAGGCTGAGGTCAGAAAAATCATCGCCGGACCGGGCGTCTACATTTGCGACTCGTGCGTCAATGTCTGCAAGACGATCATTGATCGCGAAGTCAAATCGCCGGCGGTGGATATCAAGCCCACGCTGCGCCTGAGCAAGCCAGCCGATATCAAGAAGACGCTCGATGACCACGTGATTGGGCAGGATCACGCCAAGAAGGTTCTCTCGGTCGCCGTCTACAACCACTATAAGCGGCTGATGTTTGATTCCGGCCAGTCTGGCAAAGACTCCGCCGCACTGTCGCCAGAGTTTAACGACGTCGAGGTCGAGAAGAGCAATATCATGCTCCTCGGTCCCACCGGCTCGGGAAAGACGCTGCTCGCGCGCACCCTCGCGACGATCCTCGACGTGCCGTTTGCCATTTCCGATGCCAC
>SYGN01000045.1 GCA_005799525.1 Opitutaceae bacterium
CTCCTCACTCTTGTCGCGCTTTACTCGTCGCTGTGCGCGGCCCGCGCCAGCGAGGGCACGATCACCGGACGGGTTTTCAGTCCGGCGACCGGAGAATACCTGCGCAACGCCCAGATCCGCGTCGATGCGACCGGCCAAGTCATCACGTCCGAAGACGGCGGCGCCTATCGCATTTCTCCCGTTGCGTCGGGGCCGATCACACTCGTTGTCACCTACACGGGCTTCCGACCAATCACGACCACCGTCCAGGTCCCGGCTAACGGCGCGGTGACGCGTGATTTCGAGTTGATCAGTACCCTGCAGGCGCCCGCGAGCGGCGCCACGGGGCCGACTCAACTCGCCGCGTTCACCGTCTCCACGGAACGTGAGGGCAATGCGAAGGCGATCATGGAACAGCGCAATTCCATGAATATCACCAATAGCGTCGCGTCCGACGTGTTCGGCGATGTCGCCGAGGGAAATGTCGGCGAATTCTTGAAACACATGCCCGGCGTCGAGCTTGACCTGACCCAAGGCGAGGTCCGCACGATCCGCCTCCGCGGTCTCGATTCCGAATACACGCAGGTCACGTTGGACGGCGTTTCCCTCGGCAGTGCCGACGCCAACCAAGGCGCGTCCGGTAACGCGCGGGCGTTCTCATTCGAGCAAGTTTCCCTCGCCAGTATGGAGTCCATCGAAGTCTCCAAAACCATCAGCGCCGACGTCGATGCCAACGCTCCCGCCGGCACGATCAATTTGAAAACTAAGCGCGCTTTCGATCGCGCCGGCCGGCGCATGTCGGCGCAGACCAACCTCACGGCCTTCTCTGCGCGCTTCAATTTCGAGGAATCCTACGGCCCCGACGACCGCCTCTCGCGGAAAATTCACCCCGGCGGTATTTTCGATTACTCTGACGTGTTTTTTAACAAGCGCCTCGGCGTGAACTTCAACGTGAGCGAGTCAATGGCTTACTCCGCCAATGCGCGCACTACCACCACCTACAACTACGCGACCACCGCCGCCACGCCCACGACACCCGCCGACACGCGGCCGGCCGTCATTACCGCGATCAATTTTCTGCACGCACCGCGCACCAACCGTCGTTCGACGGTCAACTTCACCGCCGATTTTAAAGCCTCCCAGCGCCTCGTCCTCTCCCTGACGCTCCTCTACAATTACGCCGACCTGAACAACCCTCAGCGCTCGCTCACCTTCAACACCGGCGCCCGAAACACGGTTATCGGCACTGATCCCCTGCTCAATTTTACCACCTCCGCCGCCGGCAATGTGAGCAATAATCCGGCCGCCATCGTGAAGCAGGGCCAGACGATGACCGCCGTCCCAAAGTTTGAATATCGCGCGGGGAATTTCCTGCTGGAGGGCAAGTTTGCCGGCTCCAACTCCATCAGTTGGTATGACCCCCGTGGTCGGCGCGGTTCAATCCGCGATTCCGGCGGTCCCAATGCAGCCGGCGTGGTCTACACCGCCCAGCGCTCCTCGTTGCGCAGCGCCGATTGGAAGATTGTGCAAACCGGCGGTCCCGACATCGCCGACGGAGCCAACTTCACCAACCCCACAATCACCATCGACGACGGCCGCTACGCCATGACCGACGTCTACAGCGGCGAACTGATCGCCTCGTATCGCACCAACAAGATTCTGCCGATCGCGTGGAAGGCCGGCTTAAAGCGCCGCTTCGAAGTCCGGGACTTCCGCCTCGATACCGAGTCGCTCCGCTTCAGTCTAAATGGCGCGCCGGCCCGCGGAGCATATGCCGCCTACAAATCGCCCTTCGATTTCGACATGGGTGCCACCAACACGGATTCCAGCCTCCGCTCCATCGGCGGCGGCACCGTCTATTCACCTGACCTCGTGCGCCTCGGCGCTTTTTTTCGCGAAAATCCGACGTTCTTTTCCCAGGCCATCACTCCCGCGAATTTCTACAACGCCTTCATCGGCAACCGCCGCAATTTCGACGAAACGATCGACGCCGGTTTTCTGATGGCTACCACGACGATCAAGCGCCTGATCCTTCGCGCCGGCATTCGTCGAGAGGACACGACCAGCGATTCGCTCGAGTATGATCCTCGCTCGCCGGCGGAACTCGCCCGGGCCGGTTTCGCCGAGACCAACGGCCGAGCGACCACCATCGATGGCTTGAAGTATCAATATTTCTCGAAACCCAAGGTCCATCGCGTCGGCAGCTACCACCACTATTTCCCCAGTGCCTCCGTGAAATACAAAATCAACGAGAACTTCGATGCCCAAGTCGGCTTCAGCTCGACGATTCGCCGCCCCACGTTTCGCGACATCTCCGGCGTCTGGGACATCAACGACGATGCGTTCACGGTGCGCCTGCCGAACCCCTCGTTGACTCCGGAGACTTCGCGCAACTTCGCCGCCCGCCTTGCCTACTATTTCGAGCCCGTCGGCATCCTCGCCGCCAACGTCTACCAAAACAACGTCAAGGGCCTGTTTATCTCCAACACCCTGACTGCGCAGGAATACGGCTATTCCGGTGAACTCGATCTCTCGAACTACCAGTTCATCACGACGACCTCGAGCAACCGCGATGTCACCGTGCGGGGCATGGAGCTTGAATACAGCCAGAGTCTCTCGTTTCTCTCCGAAGTGTTTCGCGGGCTCAATGTCCGCGCCAGTTACACCCGCAGCTACGCCGACATTCCCAAGGCCAACATGGTGCCACACTCCATCAACGCCGGGTTGAGTTACGCGTATCGAAAATTCAACGCCTACTCGAATCTCAACTGGCGCGACGACTATCCGACGAACATTTCCCTCACGACGCCGCGCTTCTACCGCCATCGCGCCAACCTGGATATCGGGGGTGGCTACCGAATCACCCCGCGCATGAATTTCTTTTTCTCCGCACGAAACATCTTCAACGAACCCTACCTCATCATGGAAAAAGTCGGCGCGAATGCACCGGTCGTGCAGTTCTACGAAGTCAACGGCATCAACTGGACCTGCGGGATCAAGCACGTGTTCTGATACCCTTGCGCGTTCGAGATTAGACGGGAAATTTACCGCGCGAGACGAGGGCGGGCTTGCCCGCGGGAAGTCGGCCGACATCTTCTCGCGAAACCCCTCCCTCGTCATGACCACCGCTACTGTCCCCGTGCCCTCTTCTCCACCCAACCCACTCAGCATTCTGGGCTGGACCCTCGTCGCCCTACCGGGGGCCGGGTCGATCGGCGTGCTCGCGTGGTCGCGCGGCGAACCCGTCAACGCCTTCTTGATGGTCGTCGCCGCGCTCTGCGTCTTCGCGATCAACTATCGTTTCCACTCGGCTTGGCTCATGGCCAAGGTCCTCACGCTCGACGAACTCCGCGCCACGCCTGCGACGGTCAACGCCGTTGTTCGCTCTACGTGGACCTCTACAATCTGACCAATGACTGGCCGAACGACGACTACCTCCACGCCTTCGGCCGCGAAATCCCCAGCTACGCCGCAGGCGCCGGCACGAGCTTCAAGGCGGGTGTGACGGCGCGGGTTTGAGCTCACGGTGGCATTTCGACGCCCACCGAGCCCCGCGGGCCACGCACCTTAAGCCGCACTTGGCTCCGGTACGAGTGGCGCCGCCGGTGGTCGCGGCCGGCCGCGTGTCAGTAGAATCGCCTCCACTACGATCCAACCGGACATCACAAACAGCGCAACGGCCACCAGGAACTCGATGTGATGCAAGGCGGCGACGTTGCCGGTCCGCAGGCGGCCGAGATGGGTCTGACCCGTGATCATCAGGCTCCACATCGTCACGATGAGCATGAAAATCGTAGGCCCGAGCGTAAACCATAGCGACCTACCCTTCTGGTGCAGCCAGACCGTCACGCCCAGCAAGGCTAGTGCCGCGAGCAACTGGTTGGAGATGCCAAACAGGTTCCAAAACGCGCGCCAGATCGGGATTTCCTGACCGCCCACGAGTGCTGGCGGCAGGCTCACCACGACGGCGGGCAGCGCGAGCGTCAGCAGCGTGGCGCCGACCATACCGGCCTTGCCGGTCCAGCCGGTCAGCTCCATGAGCACGTAACGGGCGAGCCGCGTGCAGGCGTCCAGCGTGTCGAAGACAAACGTTGCGAAGCACAACAGCCCGAACTGCCGCGCCATATCGATGGAGATCAATCCGAAGGTCGCCTGGTTCATGAACACCGCGATGCCGTCCGCATAGGTGATGTCGGGCCGGCCCGTGGGCTTGGCGAGGATCATCACGGTCGCGAGGCTCAGGCACGCGAGGAACGACTCCAGCAGCATGCCGCCGTAAGCGACGGGCCTGGCATCCGTTTCCTTGTCGAGCTGCTTCGAGGTCGTGCCGCTCGCCACGATCGAGTGGAAACCCGAACACGCGCCACAGGCGATCGTGATGAACAGCACGGGCAGCAACGGCGGCGTCGTGCCATTGAAGGTGAAGAGGTTTGCCGTCGAGACCGCCGGTGCCGCGATCGTGAGGTTCCCGGCCACCCCGCCAACCACCACCCCGACGACGCCGACGATCACAATCACGTAGAGAAAGTAGCCGCCGAGCGCGCCGCGCGGCTGCATCAACAGCCACAGTGGCGAGAGCGCGGCGAAGAAACAATAGATCAACAGCAGGTGATCCCACAGCACCTGCGGCCGCGCGCTGCCGGTCAGTCCCGCGATATCGAGCGGCAACATCGGCCCCGCGATGATCGCGAGGACCACCAGCGGAAGAAAGATCAACTGCGCCTTGCCGCCGCCCAGGTTAAATTTCCGCATGCACAGGCCCATGATGATTGCCAGCCCGAGGTAGAGGAGAGACGAGGTCGCGACCGCCGGCCCGGGCGCGGCAGCATCGGCGGACGACGCTTTTTGCACGAATGTCCCCGCCGTCACGTCGGTGAACGCGATGATCACATAGACGAGCGAGATCCAGATGAACGCCAGAAAGAGATGGTAGGACCGCCGGTTCATGTAGCGCTTCACGACTTCCGCGATCGATCTCGCATCGTGGCGGACCGAAGCGACCAGCGTCATCAGGTCATGCACGCCGCCGATGAAAATCGCGCCCACGATGATCCAAATCCATGCGGGCAGCCACCCGAAGTAAGTGCCCGCCAAAATCGGACCGACAATCGGGCCGGCCGCCGCGATGGCGGAAAAATGCTGCGGCAGCAGCCAAGACCGGCTGGCCGGCTCAAAGTCGAGCCCGTCGCGTTTCGTATGAGCGGGCGTCGCCGCCTTGGGATCGAGCCCGAGGTGGTTGGACAGGATCCGGCCATACCAGCGATAGGCTACCGCGAGGACGATGCCGGAGACGGCGAGGAAGAGAATCAGGGACATGGGGCGGAAAAAATTACGCGATCAACCGGTCGCAACGATCAACAAGCGCGCAATCTACGCCCACACGTGCCGCTGGCTAACACAAAATGCGCGAGTTTCCCGGCGCAACGCGGCGTGATGGTTCTTCAAATAATATCTGAGCCAGTAGGCGTAGCGGCGCGGGTGGTGCGCGATGTCGGCCGCGAGATTTTCCAGACTCAGCCATGCGACGGCCGACACCTCCGCGGGATTTGGCGCAAGCGAGGCCGGGGCGGGGCCGAAGAAAACATAGACGATTTCGTTTTCCGTGAGCCCGTTCGCCAGCGCGGTGCAGTAGCGCGCGCGAAACGCGAACCGCAAGGGCGCGTCCGCGCCGAGTTCCTCACCCAGCCGCCGCCGCGCCGCGCGCAGCGTGGTTTCGCCCGGACGCGGATGGCCACAGCACGAATTCGCCCACAGCCCGCCCGAGTGATACTTTTTCCGGCTGCGCTGTTGTAGCAAAATGCGCCCCGCCCGGTCGACCAGGAAAATGGAGAACGCCCGGTGGAGTAGCCCTGCCGCGTGCACGGCGTATTTTTCCCCGCAGCCGACCGCGCGGTTGTGCTGATTAACGAGGATGAGCTGTTCGGTCATGGGTCGCTTCCCGGAGATGACGGGTGAGCGCGGGGAACGGTTCAAACGTTCCGTGTTCGGCACCGTGGTTGATTTCCGTTCCCGGCGATGTTTACTTTGACCTGTTTTCACGAATGTGACTTTTGAACTCCTCTCCGCCGATGTCCACGAAGCGCACCCCACGACCGCAGGGAAAGTTGCCCGCCGCCGCCGCGCCGCGTGCTCTCGTTGACCACGGTTTCGTGCCGGTGCGGGCCAAACTCATCGAGGTCGCGGCGTTTCTCGATCGCGTCGAACGCCACGGTGCGGCGGACGACTTCCGCTGTGTGGCCCTGCGCCAAGCGGCCCAGGTTCTCCTCGATGGAAAACCTGAGCGGGCCCGTCGCATCCTCGAACGTTTGAGCGATCCGACCACGAAACCCGACGCCGTCTCCACCGGCAAAGCCGCCTTCGGCGCGTGGCCGCCGCCCGCAACGGTCGGAGTGAAAGTGACCGTGAAAGGGAAAGTGGCAGCTGCTCAGCGCTAGAAACACGCTTCGTTCCCCTCGCGCTCTCGTTCACTCTCCCTTTCCCTTTCACTTCCCACCATGCGCTACATCGAGCCCCACGGCCACATGGTCAGCCGCACGACCGACGACTATCAGGCGATGATCACGGCCGGATGCCAGGCCGTCTGCGAACCGGCCTTCTGGGCTGGCTACGACCGCAGCTCAGTCGACGGCTTCCGTGACTATTTTCGCCAGCTTACGGAGTATGAGCCCGCGCGCGCCGCGAAGTTTCTCCTGCCGCATTTTTCCTGGCTCTGCATCAACCCCAAGGAATCCGAAGACCTCGCCCTCGCCGCCGATGTGCTCGCGATGATCCCCGAGTTCCTCTCGCAACCGAACGTCCTCGGCATCGGCGAAATCGGCCTGAACCGCAATACGCGCAATGAACTCAACGTCCTCGAGCAGCACGTCGACCTCGCGGTGAAGCACGACCAGCTGATTCTCGTTCATACGCCGCACCTCGAAGACAAGCTCAAGGGCACGCGGCTCATCGTCGATCTGCTCCGCTCGCATCAAGGGGTGAAACCCGGACGCGTGATCATCGACCACGTCGAGGAGCACACGATCCAATACGTGCTGGATCAGGGATTCTGGGCGGGCATTACGCTCTACCCGGATTCAAAATCCTCGCCGCCGCGCGCCGTTGACATGCTCGAAATCTGCGGCCGCGAGCGCATCTGGCTTAACTCCGCGTGCGACTGGGGCGTGAGTGACCCGCTCGCTGTGCCGAAGACAGCCTTCGAGATGCGCCGCCGCGGCCACAGCACTGAGTTCGCCGACCAGGTGCTCTACCAGAATCCGGTCCGCTTCCTCTCGCAGTGTAGGAAGTTTCGGCTGCCGAACGCATGAGTGGAGTCGCGAATCGCCCAATCCGTCTTAACCACGGATGGACACGGATGGACACGGATGACGGAGATCTGATTTCCAACGTGAGCGAGTGCCGGGGTTTTCATCCGTGTTCATCCGTGTCCATCCGTGGTTGCCTCCTGTCCGAGATCGAGCCCTCGCGATGAAACTCAACCACGGCCTCCACCTCGCCTACTGCACCAACGTCCACCGCGGCGAAACGTGGGCGCAGACCTTCGACTCACTCGAGCGCCACACGCTCGTCGTTCGCCGCCGCATCGCCGCCGGCCGGTCCTACGCGATTGGTCTGCGCCTCGGCGCCCGCGCCGCCGAAGAACTCGCCCAACCCGCCGCACTCGCCGCATTTCATCGCTGGCTCGACACGCACGACTGCTACGTTTTTACGATCAACGGATTTCCCTACGGCAGCTTCCACGGCACGCGCGTAAAAGAGCAAGTCTACGCGCCCGACTGGTCCACGCCCGAGCGCCTCGCCTACACGCAACGCCTCTTCGATCTCATCGCGCAACTCGTGCCTGCGGGTGTCGCCGGCAGCGTGAGTACCTTGCCCGCTTCCTTCAAAGGCTGGACTAACGACGACCCCGCGCGCCGCGCCGCAATTTTTTCTAATGTTACCGCCATCGGTCGCTATGTCGCCGACCTCTCCGCGCGTACCGGCCACGATCTTCACCTCGGCCTCGAACCGGAGCCATGCTGTTATTTCGAAACGACGCCCGAGACGGTGGATTTTTTCAACGGCTGGCGCGCCAGTGACCGCGCCGTGGACGCCGAGGGTCTGCTGCGCCGCGTCGGCGTCAATTACGACTGCTGCCACCTCGGCGTGGAATTTGAATCTGCGCCCGCCGCCCTCGAACGCCTCGCGGCCGCCGGCCTCCGTCTGAGCAAGATTCACCTCAGCTCCGCCCTCCGCGTGAAGCCCGACGCTGCCGGTCGCGCTGCACTCGCCGCCTTTGTTGAGCCGACCTACCTGCACCAAGTCGTCGTGGGTAACGGCGCTACCGGCCTCGTGCGTCAGCGCTACGTCGACTTGCCTGATGCCCTCGCCGACCCCGTGACGTCGCAGCCCGACGACGAGTGGCGTGTGCATTTTCACCTGCCGCTGCACGCCGCGCCTGGTGCGCCGTTCGGCGACACGCGCGACCACCTGCTCGGCGCGCTCGATTGGATGAAGACGCATCCGGACGCGTGCCAACACGCGGAGATGGAAACCTACACATGGGAAGTCCTCCCGGCCGCGCTGCGCATCGGCATCGAAGATCAGCTCGTGCGTGAATATGAGTGGACGCTCGCGGCGCTCGGCGAGAGGGGCCTCGCCGAACATGGCTGATTTTTCCGCAGGAGTAGTAGCCCTGCTCGTGAGAGCAGGGACCGACGTCACCCCTTGCGAGCGACCCTCCCGCTTCGAACGAAGCGGGCTGCGATGACTACGATGACCTCCGCCCCTCCCGCCGTTTCGTCGTTCCGCCTCTGGCTCGACCTCGCCCGCGCCGGAAACTTTCCGTCCGTCTGGAGCAATGTCCTTGCCGCCCTCGTGCTCTCCGCGCCCGCCGTCGGCGCGTGGCTAGCGCCCGGCCTGCTCGTGCTCACGCTCCTCGCCGGGAGCCTGGCCTACGCCGGAGGCACGACGTTGAACGACGTTTTCGACGCCGGCTTCGACCGTCAGCATCGCCCCGAGCGTGCCATCCCGCGCGGCCTAATCGCGCGTGCGACCGCCGGCTGGGTGGGTGGCCTGCAACTCGCCCTCGGCCTGGGTCTGCTCGGGTTCCTCGGTGCGTCACCGATTGCCGTTGCGGGACTTGGAGGGGTAATTCTCCTCTATGATTGGCTCCACAAACGCTGGACGGGTTCCGTGCTGTTGATGGCTGGCTGCCGCGTGATGCTGGCCGTCACGCTCGCAACGTTGCCCGGCCAAGCAATGGGCACGGTCTTCATCGCGTGGCTCGTGGCGCTCTTCTTCTACATCGTCGTCCTGAGCCTGCTGGCCCGCCGAGAATATCATCCCGGCGCGCCTTCCGAGAAACTCGGGAAGATTGTCCGAAAGCTGCTCTCGTTCATCCCCTTCGTAGACGCGTTCGCGCTGCTGGCGAGCGCCGCGTGGATTCCGGCGGCATGCAGTGCGGTGGCGGTGCCGCTCGGGAAGTGGGCGCAGCGGAAAGCGGCTTCGAGTTGAGGGTCTGTGGAAGAGGGCAGGGTTAAAGACCGCGCTCTACTGCCAAAATGCATCCTTGTCGTAGCCCCGCGCTTGTCCGTGCGAATGACCTTTGCGACACCACTGGCGGTGTGAAGACGGGAAGGTTTCACCCATGTCCGACTCACCCGATCAAGGCGACCAAGGCCCTCCCGCGAGTGGACAAACTGGCAACCGCTCGCACGGCGGCACTCACAGGATTCGCGGCTCATAAGCCTCTGATGCCAATTTCGCAGCAGGTGGATTAGCGGAATGTTTCCAACGTGGATCGAGCGCGCTGGCGGGCTTCTTCGTCGTATTTCTCGCGCCGAGGCATCGTGAGGGCTTGCTCGAAGGTGAGTTTGGCCGCGTCGCGTTGGCGGTCCGCGAGCAGGGCGAAGCCGAGTTCCACGCGGTGAGCGGGGAGGTGGGGAGCGAGTTCGGCGGCGCGTTGGAGGAAGCGCACGGCTTCGGCGGTCGAAGCGTCAGGTAGACTCCCGTAAACGAGCCGCACGATCAACCGAGTGGCGGCACCGAGGGTCGCGACTTCGTAGTGCCACCGACCGAGGACGTGGTGCGCATAATCATAGGCGGGGTCGAGGGCGAGGGCTTGCTCGGCTGAGGATTTCACCAGTCGGGAGTATTCAATCTTGGTGCGGGTGTTGGAGAGGGCGCCGAGTTTGCCGTAACAAACGGCGAGCGAGAGGACATTGACGGCGTTCTGGGGTTCGAGCGCCACGGAGCGTTTTGCGAAGGAGAGCGCTTCGGTACAGAGACGTTTCTGCTCGGTGCTGTCTTTCGTGTCGAAACTGAGATCGGAGTATTGGCGGGCAACTTTCTGGAGCAAAAAAGCATCGTCGGGTCGTGTGGAGACGGCTTTGAGAAAGAGTTCGAGCGCGGCCTGCGAATCAAAGCGTGCCTCGGCGGCGAGGGCCTCGCGGAGGACGGTGTCCGGGGCGGCTGCGGACGTGGAGGCCTCGAGACGGCCGCGACATGCGAGCGCGGCGAAGAGCAGGAGCAGGGCGATTCGGCAGGGGGAGTGCATCGGGAGAGTAACGCTGAGCGTCAGGGCATGCCTGCGGGGTTGCGTCCTGTCATGGAAAAAATTTTGCGCGACCCTTGGGAACGCCCAACGGTTTGATCCATAAAAGTCGCCGCCGAAACTGAATTGCTGGAGATCAGTCGCAAGTTGTCGCCGAAGAAACGGCGGGAGTGGTTGAACCACGGTCGCACGCTTACCACGCAGGCCGAAGAAAAATCTGCGGTGGTGGAGGAAGACGGTGACGCTGCGTGGGAGCGGATCATCGCCGATTCGAAGCTGCGACCGAAGCTCGATGCGCTGGCGGCGAAGATTCTCGCTGAGATAAAATCTGGAAAACATTTCCCCCCGATGCGAGTGGAGGATTTGTGATTTCCGAGCCGCGACCGGAGTTTTGGGTGTTATACCACCGACTCCCCGGTGGGTGAAAGCTGCGGCCCGCAAATCCTACGTGCTGTAAGGTGCAGAACCCCGGGCATCCTTCGTTGCGCTTTAAGCCGTTGGAGGGCTGTAAAGGGGTGTCATCGGTTCGCGTGAATCAGAAATATCGCTCGGTCGGTGTGCGGTATGGAGAAGTTATCCAGTGGTTCTGGATCGGGACGCGCAACGAGTTCGACAGGTCATTTTGAGCGGAGCCCTGCACGATGAGTTGGCTGGTGAACATCCGAAAGCTCGCCACGTCGTTTTTCGTATGGGTAAAGACCGGCAGTTGGTCGTGAAAGTAGACGACCTGCTCGCCCTCGCAGCAGCACGCCAGATTGCCCGTCACCTCGATTGCTCCGGCCGGAAACATCGGTAATTGAATTTGTGGCACCCGTCTGCCTTGCCCCCGCCCCCGCATCGCTTCAACCGCAGTCACGCTCAGTTTTCATCCGCCACGGGCTCTTTTTAGTTCCACTCTTCCCCTCTTTTCTTCCCTGGTGGGTCAGGAGGTCTGAGGCTTAGCTTATTCGCACCGCAGCGCCCTTGATTTTCACATCGCTCCACACGTTGGAGGTGCGCAACGATTTTGAGTTGGGCGTGTTTCGAGGTCACTTTACCGCGATCGAGGCACGGGCGGCAGCGAAGAATCTGGCGGAAGATTTCCGCGGGTTTCGACTGATGGAAACGAGCGTAAATTGGTCGGCGGCTTACCGACTCACGGCGCGTTTGAGCGAATAGCATTCCGCATCGGTGGGATCGTGCAGCCTCGACATTTTGCATGTCGCCGTGGTGAAACTTCTGCGTGTGAAGGCGCTCGTTTCGTTCGATGGACGGCAGCGGACGCTCGCGGCTGCGGTGGGCTTGACCGTCGAATTCTGAACCGAGTTAGGGTTTGCGGAAGAGGTGGTGGCTCACGAGCCATTCTTCGCCGGCGCGGTAGCCCCAGAGTTCGGCGCAGCTCATGTAAAACACTCGCCAGTAGGCCCACCATTTGGTGGCTTGGTCGGGGCCGTAGGTTTCGGCGAAGAGGGGCATGATCTCGGCGCGGTGGGCGTCCATGTTTTGGAGCCAGTGATCGGCGGTCTGCTGGTAGTGGCGGCCGTTTACTGTCCAATCGGAGACGAGCTTGAGGTCGTCTTGGAACTGCATAAAAAGGTCGTGCGCCGGCATCTGTCCACCAGTGAAAAAATAGCGGCTCATCCAGTCGGAGGCGTCGCGGGCGACAAAGTGGTAGCTAATGCGATGATGCGTGAAGATGTGCGTGAAGAGCATCCCGCCCGGTTTGAGCCAACCCGCGATATTGGCGAAGAGGCGTTGGTAATTTTTGAGGTGTTCAAACATCTCGATCGAGACGACGCGGTCGAATTGCGCTGGCGCGGTGTCGAAGACGTTGATGTCGCAGGTAACGATCGTGAGATTCGTGAGGCCGCGACGGCGGGCCTCGGCGTCGATGAATTCTTTTTGAGTGCGGGAGTTGGAGATGGCGGTGATGCGTGAGCCGGGAAACTTGGCGGCGTTGTAGAGGGCGAGGGAGCCCCAGCCGCAACCGAGTTCGAGGATGGTTTGACCGTCGGTGAGCTGAGCGCGCTCCGTGTAGAGGGCGAGCATGGCGTCCTCGGCTTGGTCGAGGGTTTCGTGGCCGGTGGGGTAGAGGCAGCCGGAGTATTTAAGATTTTTGCCGAGGCAGAGTTGGTAGAAGCGGGTGGGGATTTCGTAGTGCTGCTCGTTCGCGGCAGCGGTTTGCTCGGCGAGCGGCCGCGTCTTCAGATCGGCGACGTAACGGGCGCGATCGTAGACGGCGGAGTCGTCGCGGATGCGCTGGGCGAGCAGGCGGCGGATACCGATCCGGAGGAGCCAGTCGGGGAGAAGATTTTTTTCGAGGAGACGGTCGATCATGGAATCGGGTTCGTTCGGCGTTCTCATAATCGTTCTCCGAGCGGCGAGAGTACGAGCAAGATTAAGAGGACGAGAACGATTAATTTTGAGAGGGCGGGAGTTTCTTTGGAAACCACGGAAGGAAGGCGCTCGTGGTTTTTTGGTAGCGACGGTAGGCGTCGCCGCGGGACCGGAGGCTTTGTTCTTCGGTCATGGGGATGCCGGTGACGCGCAGGAGAAGGGAGAGGATGCTCGCGGGGCCGACGATCGCGAGCCAGCCCCAGGGCGAGGCGAGGGCGAAGACGAAGAAGGAGACCCAAACGAGCCATTCGAAGAAATAGTTCGGGTGGCGGCTGTAGCGCCAGAGGCCGACGGCGCAGACCCGGCCTTTGTTTGCGGGGTTTTTCTTGAAGGCGGCGAGCTGGGCGTCGGCGAGGGCTTCGCCGGAGAGGGCGAGCAGCCAGAGGGCGGCGCCGGCGTATTCGAGCGGGTGAAGCACCGGGGAGGGATTGAGCGAGGCGAGGAGAAAGGCGGCGGCGAGGAGGACAACGGACGCGGCCTGCATTTGAAAAAACCAAAACATTTTCGAGACGAAGTTGGCCGCCCAGTCTTTGCGCAGTTGGACGTAACGGCCGTCCTCGGTGGGATGGTGGCCGATGACGCGGATGGCGAGGTGCGTACCGAGGCGGAGACTCCAGCCGACGGCGAGGGCGGCGAGGAGAGCGCGGCGCACGGGCCAGCCCGGACCGCCGAGGGCATAGAAAGCGGCGAGGGCGCCGAACGCGTAGGACCAGGCGATGTCTACGATGCCGTAGTTGTCGAAGCGCCGGGCGACGAGATAGAGTAGAGCGAAACCGGGGCAGAGCGCGGCGAGAGCGAGAAGGAGGAGGGTGAGGGCGGACATGCGGTGGACATGAAACTTTTTCTGCCGTCTTTCTCTTAATCGTTCTCCGGTGCGGGGAAGGACTGACGAACGAGGAAGGTAAAGGGACGGCCTGAGCAGGTGGTGGGGTTCGGCGCGCGGACGAGTGCCAGCCCTACAGACTGAGGTTGTTGGGGCGGGTGTGGAGGGTGTGGACGACGGAGATGTTGCGCATCGCGAAGGCGGATTCGCAGTAGGCGAGGTAGTAGGTCCATTTCCGCATGAAGCGGTCATCGAAGCCGAGGGCGAGGATCTGCTCGGTGCGATGGCGGAAATTCTCGTGCCAGAGACGGAGGGTGCGGGCGTAGTCGTGGCCGAAGTCGTCGACTTGGTGGAGGACGAAGCCGCCGGTGCGGGAGAGGAGGTCGTTGACGCGGTTGAGCGAGAGGAGGAGAGAGCCGGGGAAAATATGTTTCTGGATGAAGTCGACGCCGCAGCGGAATTTGGCGTATCGGGAATCCGGACACGTGATGAACTGGAGGGCGAGGAGACCGTCGGGTTTGAGGACGCGGTCGAGGACGGTGGTGAATTCGGGGAGGTAGCGGTGCCCGATGGCCTCCATCATTTCGATGGAAACAATTTTATCGTAGGTGCCGGTGAGATCGCGGTAATCGCGGAGTTGGACGTCGACGCGGTCGGCGAGGCCGGCGGCGGCAATGCGTGAGCGGGCGAGGTCGTATTGTTCTTTGGAAATCGTGACGGTGGTGACGCGGCAGCCGTAGGTTTGGGCGGCGTGGAGGGACCAACCGCCCCAGCCGGTGCCGATCTCGAGGACGTGATCGGAGGGGGTGAGGCGGAGGGAGTGGCAGAGGGCGTCGTTTTTCTCGCGCTGGGCTTCCTCGAGGGTGAAGTGAGGGTGGGCGGCCGGCCACTTCGCGGAGGAATACATCATCGAGGGATCGAGGAAGAGGGCGAAAAAATCGTTCGAGAGATCGTAGTGCTCGGAGATGTTGCGGCGGGCGATTTCGCGCGAGTTGGGGCGGAGGAGGTGGCCCAGGCGGTTGGTGTGGCGCAGGAGGTTGAGGGCAAACGACTGGGCGTGTTTTTTCGTCGAACCGGAGAGAGTGGGGGCATCATCGACGTTGAGGAGAAACCAGGCGATGACGGCGGCGAGGTGGGGTGTCTCCCAGTCGCCGTCGATGTAGGACTCGGCGAAGCCGATGTCGCCGGCGAAGAGACATTTCTTGAAGAAGGCGTCCCGCTTTACGCGGATGAGGGCGAACGCAGGGAGGGCGAGTGGCAGCGTGAGCCGGACGGCGGCGGCGTGGGTGCCGATCTCGTGCGAGGTGCCCTCGGGTAGCTCGATCCGGAGGTGACCGCGCGTCATCGCGGCGAACGAGCGCAGGACGGCCGTGCGGTAGAAGCTGGGTTTGGCGCGGTCGGCGAAAGCGGCGGTGGCGCTGGCGGAGGACGGGTTGGTCGGCTCGGAACTCATAGGGCTTCGGAGGGCTGGGCGGATGAAAGGGTGGTGGCGGATCGGACGATGGAAGAGTGGGGGCGGTAAAGGGCGCGTTGGTCGGCGGAACGGGCGGATTTGGCGAACCACGGGACGCGTTTGCACCAGAGGAGGGCAGCGTGGAGGTGAATGAGAGCAATGATGCGGAGGGTCAGTGCGGGGTATTTTAGCGTGAACCACGCCAAGCGCGCGCCCGTGAGTTCGCTGCGGGGGCCGGCGAGGGTGCTGGTCAAGGTGCGTTCGGTGCCCACGTAGTCGTCAATTTGGACCGAGAGGTTTTTGCCCGGCGTGCGCAATGCAAAGTCGAAAGCGACATCGACATCTGAAAACGGGGAGACGTAGAAGTGTTTGGGGGTGCGGAGGGTGAAGGAGACAGGGGACAGGTTGTTTTCTTCCGGTGTCCCGTTCCCTTTCGCTTGTCGCCTGCACTCGGGACCGAGGACGTAGGGCTTCATCTCCTTGAAGGTATTCGTCACTTCGGACAACGCGGCGATCGGGGTGCCGGTGCGGTCGTAGCAGAAATAAAACGAAACGGGGTTGAAGAGATAGCCGAAGACGCGTGGGAGGGTGACGAGAACCACGCGGGCGTCCGTGAGGTCGAGCGTGGGCGACGAGGCGGCGAGGTGGGCGAGAACTCTGGCTTTTAGATTTCCGGTTTCGGGTGCTTGATGGGGGAGCGGAGCGTCGGACGTGGCGGGCGGGAGTGGGGCGTGGTGGAGTGGTTCTCCGGTGGGGAGGTAGTCGCCGTCGCGGAAGCAGTAGAGGTTGCGACGGCCGAATGAGAAAAGCGCCAGGTTGCGATGGAGCAGGGGGAGTTCGTCAAGATCGATGGCGAACAGGAAAATCCGGTAGAGAAAGCGATGCGGACGCGGCGAAAAACGCGCGTGCATGACAGAGCATTCGTAGAGACAGGAATTCATTCGGCCGAAGGTCACGCATATTTTGGTATTACGACCAGAAAGCGAGAACGGATGCCTTTTGACGAAAGGGGCTCGCGAGGGCTCCGCTAGCCGCTCCACGGGTCGCGACCGAGAAGCTGCTCGCTAAGGCGGACGGCGCTGAGGAGGCCGTCTTCGTGGAAGCCGTAGCGTTGCCAGGCACCGGCGAAATACGTGTGGGTCGTGGTGCGACCGGCGAAGTTGAGGGCGGGGATGTCGGCTTGGGCGCGGACGGCACCGAGGCTGAAGAGCGGGTGCTCGTAGTGGATGCGGCGGAGCACGCGATCGGGGGCGATCGACTCGGGGCGGTTAATCGTGACGAAATAGTTTTCGCGATCGGAGACGCCCTGGAGTTTGTTCATCCAGTAGTGGGTGGCGGTGGAGGCTTGGACGGGCGAACCATCACGGGCTGGAAAGCCCGTGCCACTCCGACTTACGGGCGGGACGCCCGTGCTACCCGAACCGTCCGAACCACTATCGCGGGCGATTTCGTAGTTCCACGCGGACCAGGCGAGCTTGGTGCGGGGCATCACGGAAGCATCGGTGTGGAGGGTCGCGATGTTGGCCTGGAATTTGAACTCGCGGAGGAGGCGCTCTTCGTCGCGGGTGGGGTTGACGAGGAGGCGCAGGGCTTGGTCGCCGTGGCAGGCTAGGATCACGTGATCGAAATTCTGAGCTTCTCCGGAGGACGTCATCACGGTGACGCTGCGAGGGGTGCGGATGACCCGGGTGGCGGCTTGGCGGAGGTGCAAGCGGTCGCGGAAAGGGACGGTGATTTTTTCGACGTAGGCTTTGGCGCCGCCATCGACGGTCCACCACTGGTGTTGAGTGGAGAGGCCGAGAAAACCGTGATTGTGAAAGAAGCGCAGGAGCGAGGTGGCGGGAAAGGCGAGCATTTGCTCGGGCGGGGTGCTCCAGACGGCGGAGCTCATGGGCACGAGGTAGAGATTAAAAAAATCTTCGCCGTAACCGCGGCGGCGCACGTAGTCGCCCAGGGTTTCGTTTTGAGTGGCAGGATCGTTGAGGGCGGCGATGGCTTCGCGGTTGAAGCGGTTGATCGCGGCCAGCATCCGGTAGAAACGCGGGCGGAAGAGATTGCGGCGCTGGGCGAAGAGGTGGTTGAGGGAGGAGCCGGCGAATTCGAGCCCAGTGTCGGCGTGACGCACGCTGAACGACATGTCGGTTTTTTTGATCGGGACGTCGAGCTGGGTGAAGAGGCGTGTGAGGTGCGGGTAGGTCACCTGGTTGAAGACCATAAAACCGGTGTCGATGGGCACGAGGCGGCCGGTGCCGGGCTCGGGGGCGGTGACGGTATGGGTGTGGCCGCCGGCGTGGTCGTTTTGTTCGAACAGGGTGATGTCGAAGTGACGGTGGAGAAAATGGGCGCAGCCGAGGCCAGCGATACCGGTGCCGATAATGGCGAGAGAGGTCATGGGTGGAAGGAAGGACCAGGGACGAATTACGAAGGACCAAGGGAGGCGGCGTTACGTGCGGTGGTCGCGGGTGGACGCAGCTTGGCGGGCGTAAAGACCGCCTCCAGTCCAGAACCCACAGCCCACGTTCGAAAAATAAAAAGGGCCGGTCGTTTGACCGGCCCGCTGGAGAAAGGGGAGCGAGACGGAGCTTACGCGCCCAGAGCGGGTGGGGGCGGATTGGTTTTCGTCATGTTGTGCGTTTCCTCGGTCATGTCGCGGTGGATGGCGGGTCCGTCGGCTTTTTTCGGGACGGTGGCCTGTGCGGCGGCTGCGGTCGCGACGGCGAAGGCGGCGGCGGCGGGGACGACTTTCTTGAGGGAGGAGAATTCGGGATGGAGCAAGGCGGCGCGTTCGGCGGCGGCGATGGAGGAGGCGTGTTCTGCGCGGGTGCCTTCGTCGAGGACGGATTGGGGCACGGGTTTCAGGCCCCAGATGAAGCCGGTGTAGGACAAGAGCTTCAGGCCGTAGTAGGTCGGATCAATCTCCCACCAATAAAATCCGTTGCGGGTACTGCTTTGGAAGCGGTGGTGGTTATTGTGCCAGCCCTCGCCGAGCGTGATGAAGGCGAGGATGGCGCTGTTGCGCGAATCATCGTCGGTCTTGAAGCGGCGTTTGCCCATGAGATGGGCCATGGAGTTGATACAACCGGTGCCGTGGAAAAGGACGGTCGTGCTGATGAAAAAGCCCCAGACCAGCAGCTGGCCGCCGGTGGTGCCGAGCGAGGGGGCATAAAGTTCGAGCAGCCAGCCGGCGCCGAAGAGCGAGAAGGCGAAGGCGACGGGGACGACGAGGTCGAAGCGGTTGAGCCAAACGAGCTCGGGGAACTTCGCGAGGTCCTTGATCTTGGCGTAATCTGTGGGGAAATTGCGGCGACTGGTAATCCAGCCGATCTGCGACCACCAGAAACCGTGGACGTGGGGAGAGTGCGCGTCGTCGGGCCCGTCGGAGTGGAGGTGGTGATGACGGTGGTGGTAAGCCCACCAGAGCGAACCGCGTTGCACGGTGGTGCCGGCGCAGAGGGCGAGGATAAATTGGCCAAACCGGGACGTGCTATAGGTTTTGTGGGAGAAGTAGCGGTGGTGGATGCCGGTGACAAAAAACATCCGGATGAAGTAGAGCGCGACGGCGGTCCAGATCGCGACCGGGCTGACGCCGACCCAGAAGGCGGCCAAGCAGCCCGTGTGCAGAAAGACGAAAGGCATGACGCGGACCCAATCCACTTTGTCGGGTTCGGCGCGCATCTTCTCGGCGCCGTCTGGACAATAATCTGAGTCAATCCACTGGCTGAGGGCGGTCGCGATGCGACGCAGGACGGACGTGGGTTGGGTTTTGGCGGATGCGGACATGCGAGGACGGTAACGGACAGTAATCCATCGGTGCGTGCAAGCCGGGTTTCGGGAAATCCCTCCGCAATTTTTGGGAGGTTACGTGTGCGTGACGGAGCGGTATCCCGGTTGACCGCGTGGCATACGCCCTGCTCTCTGCGCCTCGCTTTCGTAAAACGCTGAACGTTCTTTGAATTTCGTCTGACCCGATCGTTCTCGGGCGAATGCTGCCATTGCGGTGCTGCGTGGCGGTGAGGATCACGCAGACCGATGATTTCTGTGCCCCAGAACCCACGATTTGGCCGAGCGGCGCGCGAGCGTTGCCTGGCCGAAACCACCCGAGTGTTTGCCGTGCTTTACGCGCGGCGGGCGCGGAGGTGTTTAACCCGATAGTAAAGATACAGAAATCAAACTCTCCGCCTTATCCGCGGAGTTTAATACCATGAAAGCAGTCAAGAAACTCGCCGTCCTGTTCAGTCTGGTCGCGCTCAGCTCCGTTGCCGCATGGGCGAAGACGGAAGAGCAGACCTATCTCGACACGTGTCGTAAGGGTCCGGATGTGCCGGTTCCGCTCGCTGTGGTTCGTCCCAGCGTCGGTCCGGAATATGTCGGCACCACGGTGCAACTCGAGTTCGTCGTGGACGTGACGGGAAAACCCGCCGGTTTCATCGTGAAGTCCACCCCGGACTCCTTGGTGGCTGCGGCGGTCACGGATGCGTTGAAACAGTGGCGTTTCACGCCTGCGATGAACAACGGTGTGGCGGTGGCTACGAAAGTGTCGCCGCCGATTCGCTTCGTTGATGATTCGGTGGCTGGGACGCGCTGAGCAGGGCGTCAGGAAAACATAATCAGGAAACAACCAGGGGCGCTCTCTTTTCGGGGGCGCCCCTGCTTCTTTTGGGGTGCGCGATATATTCTGGGGTGCGCGAAAGATTCGCGGGTGAACGGGGCCACGTCGGAGATCACTCCAGCATCGGGCGAAAATGATCAGCGATCATCGGCTCCGGGCATAGCAGAGTCGGTCGCCACGAGAGCGGTGATCAGGAGCAAAATAATGACGGCAGGGAGCATGGCTGGGCGAAGGTCGGTCGGTATGAAACGGACGACGGTGGATTGTTTCACCAAAACGGTCTGCGCTGGCGGTATTTGAGCATCCGCTGGAAAACCGTCCGACCGGTTGTCAGTTACCGCCGAGCCGAAGGGTCGCGGGCGGGTGTCACCAACGCCAGCGAGTGGAGGATCGTCGGCTTGCTGGCGCTGGCGGCCACCGGGGGAGTCAACCGAGCAGTTGTTTCACCATCGCGTGGATCATGCGGGGTAGGTCGTAGGGGAAGCGCGCGGTGATTAAATTGCCGTCGACGACGCAGGGCTCGTCCAGCACCGTGGCGCCCGCATTGGCGAGGTCGGGGTGGATGTTCCAGACTGCGGTGGCCTTGCGGCCTTTGAGAATGCCCGCGCTCACCATCACCCATTGGCCATGACAGATCGCGCAGGTCGGTTTGCCGGCTTTCCACATCTCACGGACAAACGCCTGTGCGAGCGGATCGGCCCGCAGCGCATCGGGATTCCAACAGCCGCCCGGGAAAATGCAGGCGTCGTAGTCGGCCACCTTGGCCTCATCGAGAAAGCGGTCGATCTTGAGCCAGCCGGCGTTTTCCATGAGCCGGATTGCGAGTACGTGGGTGGCGCACTGCGCCGGAAAACGCAGGCCGAGCGTCGGATGAAATTCGCCAATGCGCGGTGACACGACCTGCACCGTCGCCCCGTGCTCGGTGAGCCAGCGGATCGATCCCGTAATCTCCACTTCCTCGGCGCCGTTGGTGCAGCAGATCGCGATGGTCTTGCCCTTCAGCAGCGCGGAGTTGGACGGCGGATCAAAAAGAAAATGGTGCAGCTCGCGGTTCAATTCGCCGTCGGCCGTGGTGAGCAGCTCGGTCGAAATCGACGGTACGAGCGCTGGGGTCATCAAAGTCTGGGCTCGCAGGATAGCGGCGTTGCGAAGAGGAGCGGAGTCGGAAGAAGCGTTCATGGGAAAGGTGCAGTGAGCTGAGGCTCGCGGCGGGCGACTGGCAAGGGCGGCGGAGGTACGCGTCGGCGGCACGTGAGACTTGAAAAATCCAGAGAGGTGAGCGTGGTGCCTGCCGTGCACACTTAGCGTGCCAACCGACGCGAGCCGGGCAGCATTTTCTGGGTAACAGCGCGGCGTCTCCGGTGAAGCCAGAGCGGTCGAAATCTACCGAGATTTCCCGCAGATTCAGGGTTCGGCAGATTGAAAGGCCGCCGCTCAGAATTCTGCGGTGTCCCGTCGCCTCCCCCCGCTGCGCGCCTACGCCGCGATCCATGTGAACACTGGCGGAAACGCGATCACCACAATCGCCGCCCACACCGCGTAAACCGGCACGTAGGCCGTCTGCCACCGTTCAAGGTTTTGAAACGATCCGCGCCCGACCAAAAACTGGACGTAGAGCACGGCGGACCACGCCACGTTGACGAGCAGAATGACGTTTTTACCGAGCGCAGCCACGCGGTTCGGGCTGAATCCGAATTCGTTGATGCGCGCGCCAATGGCCCCCAACGCGACCGCGTCGGCCAGCAACGCACCGACCAACAAAACGACCTGCACCCCATCGAACACCCCCGGCGGCGCCTGGGGGTCGCGGGCGGGGATGGCCTAGACGAGGAGACCCAGCACCACCACGAGGAGCAGATCGAAGCCTATGAGCATCTCGCGCGCGATGGCGACGCCCCGTCCCGACCACAGCAGCGTTCCCAAAAACGCGACCAGCATGGCGGCGAATAACGGCGTGAAGAGACGCGTCAGCATCGGTGCGAGACTTTCCATTACGCCCTGTTTGGCCTCGACCAACCAGGAGGCGATCACGACTGCCCCGGCCGCGCCGCACGGTATCAGCCATGGCTGGAAGAACGGCCCGATGTCGATCCCGATGCTCTTAAACGTGAGTGCCATGAACGCGCAGAGCACCCCGCCGCCGAGAGCGATCAGCACGAAATAGATGAAGAGCTCGCCCGAAAACCGAATGAAGTCCATGCGACCGCTCACCTGACTCCACCGACCGCCGGCCTAAGCGATCCCCACGCCCAGCCAGAGCGCGATCGGCAGGTGCAACGCCGTGAGCGGCTCGAAGCCGCGGGCCGAGCCGAACGCGGGCAGGTTGGCGAAAACCACTGCCCCGACGAACGCCCCGGCCAGCCAGCCGACCGTACGCATCGCGAGCCGTCGTTTACACACGAAGTATCCGAGCAGACAGGGCAGCACGAGGAGACT
Organism: Opitutaceae bacterium; assembly: GCA_005799525.1. Classification (GTDB taxonomy): domain Bacteria; phylum Verrucomicrobiota; class Verrucomicrobiia; order Opitutales; family Opitutaceae; genus GAS368. The sequence continues at coordinate 22,208 of SYGN01000045.1, forward strand.
TGCGTTGCGCAGGTAGAAGCTCTCGCTGAAGTCGTCCGTGATCGAAATCCCGAAGAGCTCCGGCAGCTTGATCGCCACGCCTGCCAGCACGGCGAAGCCGAAGGCGACGATCGCGTCCTTGCGCGCCGCCACGCTGCGCTCGACGGAATCGGCCGGGGCTACGACGAGCTGCTTCCAAAGGTGATCGGAGCGCTCGCGCGCGAACTCCCGCGAGCCCGTATCAACGCTACTCATACGCATCACCGCCACCAAGAACGCTTCCTCAGTGGACAGCCCGGCGCGGCTGAGGTCCGCGATCTGCTCGCGGAATTGGCCTTCCAACGTCGCGACCTTGCCGGCTTGGAGGGCTGACCGGCGGCGGACGGTGCTCCGCCACTGTGCGATCTGCTCCTCGAGTGATTTTGGCGAAGTTTGGTCGGTCATGGCTTCGTTTGCAATGGACACCGTTGACGGCGCATCGCTGGCGACCATGGGCACATGAGTCAACCGCGCGGCTGCCCTCGATCCCGCAAAACGCTGGCCTTTCTTCCCGCCGATCTCACCCCTTTCCTGCCGTCCGCCGCGCCTCAAGGTGATCCGATATTCGATGCCCGCCGCCTCCCTGCGAAGTGGAATCCTCGCTCCCGCCGGTCTTCCTTCCATTCCCCTCGCCGAGGGCGAACACCTGTGCTTCGCTTCGAGCCTCCGGTGAACGATCCGCTTCTCGTCAACGACTTCCATTCGGGCTCAATCCCACCCGGGTCGCGTGCTTCCTCACGCCCAGGGGAACAGCCGAAATTTCCGCTGCGGTCGACGCCGCAATTGCCGCCGGCGCACAGCTCTCGGTCAGCGGCGGTCGCCACACCATGGGCGGGCAACAATTTGGCACTGGCACGTGGCTCTTTGATTTGCGCGGCCATTCCTCGATCCGACAATTCGACGCCCGACGTGGCCTCGTCACCGTGGACGCTGGGATCGAATGGCCCGCCCTTATCGCCGGATGCGCCGCTCTCCAATCTCCGGACGCCGCCACCACGTGGGGCATCCGCCAAAAACAAACCAGCGCCGACCGTCTCACGCTCGGCGGTGCCCTCGCCGCGAACATCCACGGTCGTGGCCTTCGACTACCGCCCATCGTCGGTGACGTCGAGGCGTTCACTCTCATCGGTCCCGACGATCTCGCGCGCTCATGCTCACGTGACGAAAACGCCGACCTCTTCCGCCTCGCGATCGGCGGCTACGGGTTGTTCGGCGTCATCGCCGAGGTGACGCTCCGCCTCATGCCGCGGTTGCCCGTGCAACGCAGCGTGGAGATATTGACCCTCGACGAACTCGTGCGCGTGCCCGAAGAGCGCGACACCACCGACTGGCTTTTCGGCGACTTCCAATATTCCATCGATGAAAATTCGCCCGACTTCCTGCAACGCGGCGTGTTCTCGGCCTACCGTCGATGCGACGAACCGCCCGCAGAACTCGCCGCCCAGCGCCAATTGCGTGAGTCCGACTGGGAGGAGCTGCTGTGGCTCGCCCACACTGACCGCGCGAAAGTCTGGGAAGTTTACTCCGGCTTCTACCGCGCCACGCACGGCCAACGCTACTGGAGCGACACTCATCAGCTCAGCGTTTACCCCGATCACGATCACACCGCGCTCGACCGCCGGATCGGTTCACCGTTTCCGTGCAGCGAAATGATTTCCGAGCTCCACGTTCCTCGAGCTCTCCTCCGCGAGTTTATGGGCCGGGCCGGCGACTTGCTCCGCTCCGGCGAAACGCCCGTCAACTCCGGCACCATCCGGCTCATCGAGCGCGACACCGAGACCCTGCTCGCGTGGGCGCGCGAACCGTGGGCCTGCATCATCTTCAATCTCCATTGCGAACACACCCCCGCCGGTTTGGCGCGCGCCGCTGCCGCCTTCCGCGCCCTGATCGACTTGGCGCTGGCCCTCGGCGGCAGTTACTACCTCACCTACCACCGCCGGGCCAACCGCACCCAAGTCGAGACCGCCGACCCACGTTTCCGCGAATTTCTCGTCGAGAAAAAAGCTCGCGATCCCGGCGAGATCTTCAGCAGCGACTGGTATCGCCATCACCGCGATCTTTTCGCCGCCCCGTGAAGCTCCACGAGCCCGCCACGTTTTGTACCGACTGCGCGCTCGCCCTGTGGAGCGCCGGACTCGGCGGCGCGCTCGCCCGCCACGCGCCCTCACCGTGCCCGGCGACCCTTGGCTGGTGGATCGGCGGCTTCGCCACGTCGGCCCTCGCCGCTGCCGCCGGCGCTGTTCATCACGGGCTCGGCCACACCTTGCCACCGTCGGCCAACCGCCTCCGCTGGTACCTTGCCTTGCTCGGCCTCGTCGCCACCGGTCTGTGTCTGATACAAGTCGCAGCGACGACCGCTCTGATAGGCACCGTCCTCGTTTTGGCGAATTTTGCCGCGTGGATCATCGCCGCGCTCTTTGCGTATGCCACCTTGTGCACGGGTCGGTTCTCCCCTGCGATCTGGGCCTACGGTCTTGGCCAGTTACTGGTGCTGGCCGCTGCTATTAACGCCCGCGATGCGCATTCGCCCGCCCATTTTGTTTGGCTCGCCGCAGCCGTGGCGATTTCAGCCTTGGCGGCCATCGGGCAACACCAACGCATCGGCCTAAGCCTGTGCTTCAACCACAACGATCCCTACCATGTCACCCAGTTCGTCGCCCAAGGTTTATTTTATCTCGGAGCCGCAACTTGGCGGTGAGTGCGCGTGGCCGCCGGCCTTATCCGCTTTTTCCTGAGGTCCACTTTGCCCGTTCAAATCGGCAGCCCGGCAATCGTCTGCGCCGAACCCTCTCCGCTCACTATTTCGAAAACGCAGCCGTTCGTAAAATCGCCGCGCCCGCTCGTTACTCTCCCAGCCGACTCCCGACCCGCGTGACCGCGCAAACCGAATGTCCGTCCTACTTCGCGCCGCCCAACGCGCTCCAGCCGCCCGGCGATTTGGCCGCGGTTTACTGGCGGCACCAACCACGCATCGACACGCGCCATGAGCTCCGATCCGGGGCATAGCAAGATCGCCTTGCCGGCGCGCGTGAACGGCTCGGCCATCGTGCCCACCAACTCTGGATACTACCATGCTTGCAGCCTCACTTCGATGCCGTCGGTCATCATGACATCCGCCCGACCGGCGATGATTTCTTGGAAGATGCTGCGCTTGTCAGGGGTACGCAAACCAAGTCGGTGGGTCGGCCCACTAGACCCCAAAGCCAGAGCCGTTTTGCGATTTTAACGCCGCCGAATTTCCCAGGGGCGTTTTTTGCGCGTTTGTTGTAGCCCTCTGCGTTCGCGTCGGGAAACTCACCGGCCATGAGCACTCCACGCATCGCGTTCCTCGGCCTCGGCCTTATGGGTGGCGGCATGGCCCGGCGGCTCCTCGGCGCTGGATTTGCTGTCACGGTCTTCAACCGCAACCCCGCCCGCGCCGAGCCACTCGCTGCGGCGGGCGCCCGCGTGGCCGGTTCGCCGCGGGAAGCGGCGGCAGGCGCGGAGGTGGTGTTTTCTATGGTGGCCGATGACGCGGCTTCGCGCGCGATCTGGCTCGGCCCCGACGGCGCGATTGCCGGCGCGGCGCGCGGTGCGGTGCTCGTCGAGTGCAGCACGCTCACCGTCGCATGGGTGCAGGAGCTGGCGAAGGCCGCGGTTGCGGCCGGGGCTGAATGTGTCGATGCCCCCGTGACGGGAACCAAAAATCAGGCGGCGGTCGGCGAGCTTAATTTTCTCACTGGCGGTAATGCTGCCGCGCTGGAGACGATCCGCCCCGCGCTGAACGCGATGGGCCGCAGCGTCACGCATCTCGGCCCGACGGGCAGTGGTGCGCTCCTGAAACTGATCAATAATTTCCTCGTCGGCGTGCATGTCGCGGCGACGGCCGAGGCCGTGGCGTGGATCGAGCGCACGGAGCTCGACCGTGCGCAGGCGATCGCGTTTCTCAGCGACAGCGCGGTGGGCAGTCCTGTGACGAAGACCGTCGCCGCGCGGATGTGCGCGCCGGATTTCACGCCAAATTTTTTCCTGCGATTGATGGCCAAAGATCTCGGCTATGCCAGCGGCGAGGCCGCGAAGGCGGGACAGCAGCTCACGAGCGCGGCCATGGCGTGGGATGTTTTTCAGCGTGCTATTGCGGCCGGACACGGTGACAAAGATATGTCCGCTGTCGTCGAACCCTTGCGACGGCGCTAGGGTCAGTCCGCTGCTCCCCCTCCAAGAAATCCATGACCTCCGAAAATCCCGTCTCTGCCCCTTCCGGTCAGCGCGCCACGCGCACCCGCTACATGGTCGTCGTCTTCGCGATCGTGCTCGCTGTGATCCAATACATCGACCGCGTCGCGATCTCGCAGGCGAAGGACGGCATCACGAAGGACATGGGATTTACCGACGTGCAGATGGGTGCGATTTTCGCGGCCTTTGGCCTGTCGTACGCGCTGTTTGAAATTCCCACCGGCTGGCTCGGTGACAAGATCGGTGCGCGCAAGGTCCTCGTGCGCGTGGTGCTGTGGTGGTCGTTTTTCACGGCGGCCACCGGCTGGGCGTGGAGCTACGGCTCCATGTGGGTGATGCGCTTCCTGTTTGGCGCGGGCGAGGCGGGCTGTTTCCCCAATCTGACCAAGGCGTTCAGCACATGGCTACCGAAAGATGAGCGCACCCGCGCGCAGTCGCTGATGTGGATGGGCGCGCGGTGGGGTGGGGCGTTCACGCCGCTGCTCGTGGTGACGGTCATGGCGTTTGTGAGTTGGCGCACGGCATTTCAGATCTTCGCCGCCCTCGGCGTGGTTTGGGCGATCGTGTTTTGGCGTTGGTTCCGCGACAACCCCAAGGACCACAAGGGCGTCAATGCCGCCGAGCTCGAACTACTGAAGGAGAACGCGCAAAATGTTGAAGGCCACGGCAACGTCCCTTGGCGCAAGCTCGTGACGCGCCCGAGCATGTGGCTGCTGTGGGGCCAGTATTTTTGCCTGAGCTATGGCTGGTATTTTTTTGTCACGTGGCTGCCGGACTACCTCAACACCAATGGCCGGCCGATCCTCTCCAACGCCTTCCTGAGCTGGCTCGCCACCCAGATGGAGGGAATCGTCCGCGCCGACCTGATTCAGCCGGTGCTCAAGGCCGTGCTCGCGGGCGTGCCGCTTTTCTTCGGCGGCTTTGGCTCTCTGGTGGCCGGCGTGATCGCGAGCCGGCTGATTGCCAGGGGCAGTCGCGTGGTGACCGTGCGACGCTCCTTTGGCTTCATCGGATTCGCGGGGGCCTCCGGCCTGCTGATGCTCTCCTTTTACATCAAAGACCCGTTGCTCGCGATGCTCTCGATGGGCATGGCGAGTTTCTGCAACGACCTCACGATGCCCGGCAGTTGGGCGACCTGCATGGACATCGGCGGCAAATACGCCGGCACGGTCTCCGGCAGCATGAACATGATGGGCAATTTTGGCGGCATGGCCGGGCCCTTCGTGGTCGGCCTCGTGTTGGCGGCCACGACCGCCACGACGGCGACGGGCACGACCAAGAACTGGGAGCTGATCTTCGCCATTTCGTCGGTCATCTATTTCCTCGGAGCGTTTTTCTGGCTCTTCATTGATCCGGTGACTCCGCTGGAACCGGATCGTGACGAGAACGAGACGCAGGTCGCGTGGGCGAAGCGGTAGGAATCCCTCCGCAGAGCCCCTATTCTCTGCAGGAAGGCCGGCCCGACCCAGGTCGTGGCCGCTGCGAAATCAAACCGGCCTGCTGCTGCCGGTGATCCAGAGGTGAAATCTTGACGGCGGTCCATGCGGGGTGAGCGGGCGTAAGCGTGAGAGCCGCATGTATCCGGGTTCGTAGCACCGGCTGCAGCCGTAATCTGAAACGCGTCCGGCACCGGATTCGAGCTGAAGCCGGTGCGACGAACGCGATCCCAGCGGATGGCGCCACCTCACACGATCTCTTTGATCACCTTGCCCTCGACGAAGGTGAGGCGCTCGTTGCGGCCGAGGTGCGGGTAAGTCAGCTTGTTCTGATCGAGGCCGAGCCGATTCAGGATCGTCGTGTGGATGTCGCGGAAGTGATAGGGCTTCTTCACGGCGTGCAGGCCGATCGCGTCGGTGGCACCGACGACACGGCCGCCTTGGATGCCTCCGCCGGCCATCCACATGCTGAAACCGTAATTGTGATGATCGCGGCCCGTGCCGGCTTCCGCCTCGGGCGAGCGGCCAAACTCGCCGCCCCACACGAGCAGCGTGCTGTCGAGGAGCCCGCGGCGTTTGAGATCGGTGATGAGGCCGGCGATGGGCTTGTCGGCGTGCGCGGCCATGCGGAGGTGGTTTTCCTCGATGTCGTCGTGCGCGTCCCATGTGAGCTTGCCGGAGCCGCCGCCGGAAACGACGGTGATAAAGCGCACGCCCTTCTCGACGAGTTTCCGCGCGAGCAGACAGCGGCGGCCGTAGTCGTTGGTCGCATCTGCGCCCACCCCGTAGAGATCGAGCGTCTCCTGCGTTTCGCGGGAAAGATCGAGCACGTCGGGCGCCTCGGTTTGCATGCGAAACGCGAGATCGTAGGCATTCATCCGCTCGGCAAATTCCTCGTCGAGTGGATCGGCCGAGGCTCGGTTGAGCCCCTGGATGAGATCGAGCGTGCGGCGGCGCTCGGCGGGCGAGACACCCGGCGGCAGACCGAGGTTGAGCACGGGCTTGGCGCCGCGCCGGAACATCGTCGGCTGATAAATCGCGGGCAAGAACCCCTGCGAATACATCGGCTGGCCGGCGGGCAGCGCGCCGTCAGGATCGGGCATGACGACGTAGGACGGCAGTGAGTCGGTTTCCGCGCCGAGTCGAAAGGTGATCCACGAGCCTATGCTCGGCACACCGGGCACGACTCGGCCGCTGAAGAGCTCATATTGCGCCGCGGAGTGGACGACCGAGTTGCCCTGGCACGAGCGGATGATCGCGAGGTGGTCCACGCAGGTCGCGACATGCGGAAAGAGATCGGAAACCTCGATGCCGCTCCGACCGTATTTCTTGAACGTGCGTTTGGTACCGAGGAGTTTCGCGGTCGGCTTGATGAGCTGGTATTTCACGTCGCCGAACTCCCTCGGGCGCGACTGGCCGCTGAGCTCGTTGAGCAGCGGTTTCCGATCAAACGTCTCCATCTGGCCCGGGCCGCCGGCCATGAACAAAAAGATCACCTACTTCGCCTTGGCGGGCAGTGGTGGGAGTTTGGGCGCGAGCGGATTGATGTTCGTCGCGGGCGCGGCGCGCAGACCCTGCGTGTGCAGCATGGCCGCGAGCGCGAGACCGCCGAAACCGCACGCGGAGTCGCGGAGAAAATCGCGACGCGTCTGTGGCAGGCGCGAGGGAGTGTGGCCGGGACCGGGGCAGTGGGACATGGTTTAGGGAGTGGCACGGGGATCATGTCCGTGAGTTTCGGAGTGGTGCGGGCGGCTCGCCCGGGCCACGGTTTCGCTAGGGCACATAGGGAAATGCGTTCAGGTTGAACATCGCGAGGGCGAACTCCTTCACGGGCGCGCCACTCC
>SYGN01000331.1 GCA_005799525.1 Opitutaceae bacterium
CGAAGTCGGCGTCGGCACCATCGCCGCCGGCGTCGCCCAGGCCCACGCGGACGTTGTGTTGATTTCCGGATACGACGGTGGCACCGGCGCTTCGCCGCAAACCTCCATCACGCACGCCGGTCTTCCGTGGGAACTCGGTCTCGCCGAAACCCACCAGACCCTTGTCTTGAACAACCTCCGCTCACGCATCGCCGTTGAGACGGACGGCCAGCTCAAGACCGGCCGCGACGTGATTATGGCCGCGTTGCTCGGCGCCGAAGAATTTGGTTTCGCGACCGCTCCGCTCGTTGCCACCGGCTGCATCATGATGCGCGTCTGCCATCTCAACACCTGCCCCGCGGGTGTGGCGACCCAGGACCCGCGGCTCCGCGCCAAATTCGCCGGCAAGCCCGAGCACGTCGTGAATTTCATGACGTTCATCGCCACAGAAGTGCGCGAGCTCATGGCCCAACTCGGCTTCCGCACCATCGAAGAGATGGTCGGCCGTACCGACCGCCTCGAACCGCAGCGCGCCGTCACGCACTGGAAAGCCAAAGGTCTCGATTTCTCGAAGATCCTTTACTCGCCGGACGTCGGCCCCGAGGTCGGTCGCTTCTGCTCCATCAAACAGGACCACGGCCTCGACAAGTCCCTCGACATCACGACGCTCCTCGGCATCTGCGCACCCGCCATCGAGCGCGGCGAGAAGGTCATCGCCGAGCTGCCGATCAAGAACGTCAACCGCGTCACCGGAACGATCACCAGCTACGAAGTCACCAAGAAATACGGCGCGAAGGGTCTCCCGGAGGACACCATTCGTATCCGCTTTAAGGGTTCGGCCGGTCAGAGCTTCGGCGCCTTCGTCACGCGCGGCATGACGCTCTCCATCGAGGGCGACGCCAACGACTACTTCGGCAAGGGCCTATCCGGCGGCAAACTCGTCGTCCACCCGCCTGCGAACGCCGGCTTCAAGGCCGAGGATAACATCATCATCGGCAACGTCGCCATGTACGGTGCCACGGCCGGCGAGGTCTACGTCAACGGCCGCGCTGGCGAGCGCTTCGGCGTCCGCAATTCCGGCGTCACTGCCGTCGTGGAAGGCGTCGGCGACCACGGTTGCGAATACATTACCGGCGGCCGCGTCGTCGTCCTAGGGCCCACCGGCCGCAACTTCGCCGCCGGGATGTCCGGTGGCGTCGCCTACGTGCTCGATGTCCAAGGCGACTTCGCCCAGCAGGCCAACGTCTCGATGGTCGGTCTCGAAAAAGTCGAGAAGCCCGCCGAGATCGCCGAGCTCCGCGCCATCATTCAACGCCACGTCGACTACACCCGGAGCGCGCGTGGCCAGCAGGTGCTCGCCAACTTCGACGCTTTTCTGCCGAAGTTCGTGAAAGTCCTCCCGAAGGACTACAAGCGGATGCTCGCCTGTATCGAGAAAGCTGAGTCGCAAGGCCTCACTGGCGAAGAAGCCATTATGGCCGCCTTCGAAGAAAACGCCCGCGACCTCTCCCGCGTCGGCGGCAACTGACGGTTCGTCGCTCGCCACCCTCCACTCCCAGCTCTCAACTTTTCCGATCATGGGCAAACCCACCGGCTTCATCGAATATCTCCGCGAACTTCCCGTTGACCGCTCACCGCTTGAGCGCACCAAAGACTGGAAGGAATTCCACGTCCCCATGGAGGAGAAGAAACTCCGTAATCAGGGCGCGCGCTGCATGAACTGCGGCGTCCCGTTCTGCCATACGGGCAAAGTCATCAGCGGTATGGCCAGCGGCTGCCCGATCAACAATCTGATCCCCGAGTGGAACGATCTCATCTATCGCGGCCTCTGGAAGGAAGCCCTCGATCGTCTTCACAAGACTAATAATTTCCCGGAGTTCACCGGCCGCGTGTGTCCCGCCCCGTGCGAGGGCTCTTGCGTGCTCGGCATCAACAACCCGCCTGTCACGATCAAGAACATCGAGTGCGAAATCACCGACCGCGGTTGGGACGAGGGTTGGGTGCTCCCCGAGCAGCCTAAAGTTCGCACCGGCAAAAAAGTCGCCGTCATCGGCTCCGGCCCCGCCGACCTCTCCGCCGCCGAGCAGCTCAACAAGGCCGGCCACTCCGTCCCCGTCTTTGAGCGCGCCGACCGTCCGGGCGGCCTCCTCATGTATGGCATCCCCAACATGAAGCTCGACAAGAAGGAAGTCGTCCTCCGGCGCATTAAGCTGATGGAAGACTCCGGTATTACCTTCATCTGCAATGCTAATGTCGGCGATAACGTGGACGCCGAGATGTTCCTCAAGGAATACGCCGCGACCGTCATCTGCACCGGCGCCACTCTGCCGCGCGATCTCCCCATCGAAGGCCGTGCCCTCAAGGGCGTGCACTTCGCGATGGAGCTCCTGACGGCCAACACCAAGGCCGTCCTCAACGGTGGTGCCGAGCACTCGCCGATCCACGCCAAGGGCAAAGACGTGATCGTGATCGGCGGCGGCGATACCGGTACCGATTGCGTCGGCACCTCCATGCGCCACGGCTGCAAGAGCATCGTCCAAATCGAAATTCTCCCGAAGCCCCCGCTCGAACGTACGGCTGACAATCCGTGGCCCGAGTGGCCCAAGACCTACAAGATGGACTACGGCCAGGAGGAGGCCGCCGCGAAATTCGGTGCCGATCCCCGGATCTATCTCACTACGGTGAAGAAGTTCATCAGCGACGCCGCCGGCAACGTGCAGTCGCTCGTGACCGTGGAGATTAAGTGGGAGAAAAACGACAAGGGTCAGTTCATTCCCAAGGAGCAACCCGGTACCGAGCAGACGCGCCCCGCGCAACTCGTCTTGCTCGCGATGGGGTTCCTGGGGCCCGAACAGGCGATCCTTAAGGACCTCAAACTCGAGACCGACCCGCGCTCGAACATCAAAGCCGAGCACGAAAAATATCGGACGAATCTTCCGAATATTTTCGCGGCCGGCGACTGCCGCCGCGGACAGAGCCTGGTGGTCTGGGCGATCAACGAAGGTCGTGGGGCGGCGCGCGAGTGCGATCGCTTCTTGATGGGTTCGACCGATCTGCTGTAACGGATCGGCAGCGGCGGTTTCCCCATCGCCGATTTTAATCAACGTCCCAAAGCCCGGTGCCCAACACCGGGCTTTGTTTTCTGCGGTTGCGAAGCGCCCAGAACCCGTCGCACGCTGCACGCCACCCCATGAAATCACTCCGCTCACTGCTCCGCTTCGCGCTGGTGGTAGGATTATTGCCGTTCGTTACCGCCGCAGAAAAAAAGACTCCGGCCAAAAAGGCGCCCAATCCCGCCTACGCGCAGATCACCGATGTCGCCGGACTACCGCGTGTCCTCCTGCTCGGCGATTCGATTTCGATCGGCTATACGCTGCCCACCCGCGCGCGTTTGGCTGGCAAAGCCAACGTCCACCGTCCGGCGGAAAACTGCAGCGACTCAGGGACGGGCGTCCGCACCATCGACAAGTGGCTCGGCGCGGAAAAGTGGGACGTGATCCATTTCAACTTCGGGCTGCACGACGTGAAGTATCTCGATGATAAAAGTGCGTTGGTTTCACCGGAAAAAGGGAAACAGGTCGCGAGCGTGGCCGGGTACGAGAAAAATCTCCGCGCGCTCGTCGCCCGCCTGCAGCAGACCGGAGCGAAACTCATTTTTGCCACGACCACGCAGGTGCCCGCCGGATCGGCCGGCCGCGTCGAACACGACGAAATCCGCTACAACGCGGCCGCGATCCGCGTGATGAAAGAAAACGGCGTCGCGGTGGACGACTTGCATCGGTTCGTCGCCGCACGGCAGGACAAGATTCAGCTCCCGAAAAATGTCCACTTTACGAAGGACGGCTATGAGCAGCTCGCCGACACGGTGGTGGCGAGCATCGCCCCGTTGCTGCCAGTGGCGAAGGCGAAGTGAGTGGCACGGGCTTTCCAGCCCGTGATGGCGAGCGGACGGACATGGGCTGGAAAGCCCGTGCCACTGCGGACGCCTCACGTCACGATGCCGAGCGGCGCGGTCTTTTCCCAACGACCGCGCGTGAAATCAGGCACGTCGACAGACTGGCTGCGGTGCGCGACGGACCACTCGGTCAGCGGAATCAACACCGACCAACTGGTGCCATCGTAGACGTCTTGGTCGAGCGGTTCGCCTTGGCGCAGGCACGTGATGACGCGCCAGAGCATAATAAAATCCATGCCGCCATGGCCGCCGTTGGCCGTGGCGAGATCACCGATTTTTTTCCAGAGCGGGTGTTCGTATTTCTTAAACAGGGTTTCGAGGGTAGCGCCTTCGGCCCACGCGTGGGTGCTCTTCGTCTCGCCTTCGATCACGAGCCGTCCCGGATAGCTCGCGAACGTCCCCTTGGTGCCCTGGATGAGATTGAGGCGGGAGTACGGGCGCGGGGAGGTTTCGTCCCATTGCATCATGAGCGAACGGCCGCGCACGGTCTTGATGATGGAGGTATTGATGTCGCCGCCGACCCAGCTCGTGAGCTCGGTGTTCCAGCGATGATTCGCGGGAAATTTCGCCTTTGCGTAAAGTTCGCGGCCGCGAGCCGGCGATGAGACCGAGGACAAGTAGTCGAAACGGTCGCCGCGGTTGATGCCGAGATATTGGGCGACGGGGCCGATGCCGTGCGTAGGGTAGAGGTTGCCGTTGCGTTTCGCATAGTGCGGCGTGCGCCACGAGCCGGTGCCGTGTTCGACGTTGTTCATCTGCGAACGCAGCTCGTGGATATAGGCGCCCTCAGCGTGCAGGAGTTCACCGAGTACGCCGAGGCGGCAGAGATTGAGGCAGAGGAGCTCTTCGCGGCCGTAGCAGGTGTTTTCGAGCATCATGCAGTGGCGCTGCGTCTTCTCGGCGGTGTCCACGAGCTGCCAGTTTTCTTCGACGGTCAGCGCGATCGGCACCTCGATGAAAACGTGTTTGCCCGCGAGCATGGTCGCGACGCCCATCGGCGCATGCAGTTCCCATGGCGTGACGACAAAGACGATGTCGAGGTCCTTGCGCTCGAGCATCCGCTTCCAGTCTTGGTCGTCTTTGCCGTAGGAAGCGGGCACCGGGCGCTTGGCTTTTTCGACGCGCGCGAAGGCCTTCGCTAGGGTAGGCGCGTGATTGTCGCAGAGGGCGACGATCTCGACGCCGTCGAGTGTGAGCAGCGTGCCCAGATGGCCGCCGCCACGCGCGCCGAGCCCGATGATGCCGACGCGCACGCGGTCCATCGCGGGAGCGCGGAGGCCGACGGCCCCGGCACCCGGTGCGGGTGTGCTGGCGCTACGGGAGGAGGCGGTGAGGGCGAGGCCGGCGCCGACGCCGGCGACGGTGCGGAGGAAATCTCGGCGAGTATTGGGAGCGTTCATGGGGATGGAGCGAAGAGAGCGGTGCGCTGGCGCGGCGTCGAGCGCGGAAGGCGGCTTGCGAACGGCGCGATTTCGCGTGCGCTCTACGTCGTGGCGTTCGCGAACCCAACTCTTCGGGTATTTTTCCTGGGCCTGACCGCCGGTCTGCTCGCTTGGCCGCTCTGGGCCGCAGAACCGCCCGTCGCGGCTCAGGCCATGGCGCTGGCGCGCGGGGCGGCGACGGCAGCCGACGCAGGCGACAAGGCGGGTTATCTGGCGAAGATGGCAGCAGCGGTGGCGTTGCGACCGGATTTTCCGCGCATGCTCGTGAACCTCGCGGCGGCGCAGCTCGCCAATGATCGCGCGGATGAGGGGATCGCAACTTTGGAGAAACTCGCGGCGCTGGGAGCGCATTCGCCCGTGGAGAAATCGGCGGAGTTTGGGGCGCTGCACGGACAGAAAGAGTTTTCGGCCGTCGTGAAAAAGCTCGCGGCGAATCTCTATCCCAAGGGCGACGGCGAGATCGCGTTTTCGTTGCCGGGCATGACCGGAGTGATCGAAGGCATCGCTTGGCGCGAGGCGACCGGCGAATTTTTTTTCGGCGATGCGCACAATCGGTGTGTGTGGGTGCGTGCGGGGGCGACGAAGGACGACAAGCGCGGAGACCGCGTGGTGCGCCGCTTCACCCCGGAAGGCGAGGACCTGTGGGGCGTGCTGGGTCTCGTGGTCGATGAAGTGAATGGCGTGCTGTGGGCGGCGACTTCGGCGGTGCCGGCGATGAGTGGCTTCGCGCAGCCGATGGATGGCACGGCGGGGCTCGCGGAGATCGACCTCGCGACGGGTGCAGTGCGGCGGGTGATCCCGGTCGTCCGCCGGCCCGGAGACCAACAGTCGCACGTCCTCGGCGACCTCGCGCTCGGTCCCGACGGCAGCGTGTATTTGCCGGACAGCGGCGGGCCGACCGTGTGGCGGCTGGCGCCGGGGGCCAACGCACTAGAGGCTTGGGTGGAGAGCGCGGAATTTTTATCGCTGCAAGGCGTGGTGGTGGCTGCGGAGGCCGGCGCGTTGTTCGTCGCCGATCACGCCAACGGCTTGCTCCGCGTCGACCTCAGTTCGCGTGAAGTGCGGCGGCCGGAATCGCCGGAGAACACGACGTTGATCGGGATCGATGGACTCGTGCGGGCCCCGAACGGCGACTTGATCGCGGTGCAGAATGGCCTGCGACCGAATCGCGTGCTGCGGATCGCACTCGGCGGCGGCGGCGACACGGTGATGAGCGTGACGGTGCTGGAAGCGGCGCATCTGACGATGGCGGCACCGGCCCTCGGTTGTGTCGCGAGTGGCGGGCAATTTTTCTTTGTGGGCAATGCCGGTTGGACGCGGTTCGACGAGGCCGGGGCGGGGCCGACCGCGCCGCGGCCGGTACCGGTTTTTCGGACCAAGCTGTGAGGGTTCGGATTGGTGACGAAGCTCTCGCCCGGTGGCAGCTCTGCGTGACGCTCCGTGTCGAGGCACCAACACCGGTGGGTCTTCCCGGCTGATTACTGCTTCGCTGGGTGTGAGTCGGGGGAGTGCAGCGAGGCGCGGACGGTGGCCTTGAAAGCGGTGTAGTCCAAAGTAATTTTATCCTGTTCAGCGGCCGGCCCGCGGGTGTGAAGCTTGTCTTTAAGTCGTGCGATGCGTTCACGCGTTGCGGGATGGCTGCTGACGATTTCGAGCGCTTTGGCCACGCCGCCCATCGGCATTTTTTCCAGCTCCTTCTGCTCTTCGCGCTCCATCGTTTCGAAAAATGAAACCATGCCGGCGGGGTCAATTCCGCCGCTGACGAGGTAATCCCAACCGACGTTGTCCGCTTCGCGCTCGAAATCGCGCGTGAACTTCCGGTCGAGCAAGAAGGCACTGTTGTCGGCGAGTGCCGCGAGGAGACCGCTGGCGTCGCCGACGACGGCGGAGAGCGCGAGGTAGAGACCGGCGGAGGCGATGATATTGCGGATGCCGTGGCGACCGGTCACGTGGGCGATCTCGTGCGCGAGCACGCCGGCGACTTCATCGGCGCGGTCGGCGGCGAGCAACAACCCAGTGTGTAGCACGACGTGTCCGCCCGGCAGCGCAAAGGCGTTGAGCGCCGGGTCATCGATGATGGAAAAGGTGAAGGGATATCGGCGGTCCGAAATTCCGGCGAGCAACGGGTCGGTAATGCGTTTCAGCTGCGCGTCGATCTCGGCGTTTTTGACGACCTTCTTGGAGGTCATCATTTGCTCGAAGAGTCTGTCGCCTGCCGAGATTTCGAACGACACTGGCACAGCGGCCGCGGCCATTTTGACGAACCACGAGCGCGACAGCACGAGCGCGACGACCGCGAGGACGAGCGCGCCGGCGACTGACAGCAGCCATGCGGTGCCGACGCGCTTTTTGGTGCGGATCTGCGCGCGTTGTGCGGCGAGTGGCGGCGTCCCGAGGATCGCGGGATGATCGAGAATCGCGTGGTCCGCCGTGTGCACGGTGGTCTGCGGCAACGACGGGTGGGTGAAAAAAATGAGCCCATCGCTCGCGCCGCCGAGGGCGAGTTGCAAGCCGGTGAGCGGCAGCACGACCTCACCGGCCTCCGATTCGAAGCGCAGCTGAGCGCCCGAGAAGTGGATGGTGCCCGCGGCGCGACCATCGCTAAGGGTCGGCTGAAAAGCCCCACCTGCAAAGAGGCGGTCGTGCGACGTGAGAGCGGCGGAGTTCAAGGTCGGCGAAGATAGGGGTGGCGTTCGGGGCGACCAGCCGAAAGGGAAGGGCGGTGCGGCTTGGTCATGGCAGTTGGGGGTATAACCGTGCTCGGGCTGTTCGAGTTTTGAATGGTGCGTTCCCCGACCTAGGTTCGCGCCCGTATCGCTGATGGAAATTCTCGCTGAGCGCAAAAATCGCCTGCAAGCAGGCCCGATCCCCCGCGCCAGTTAAGCGCATCTTGAAAATAAATTGGAATGACGACGAACGCGTGCTCCTCATGGTGCTACCCATTGACGACAGAGGTTAGGGGCTGACCCGTTGGCGGCGTCGCATCGTCGGCCGGAGAAGTCGTTTTGCTAAGCCGGCGAGCGTTCGTAGCTCGGAAATAGGGTCGTTGATGGCGGCCGCCGTGTGCAGACTTGCGGTCGGGAGCGCCTTGCGACTGCGTGGCGGGCATGAAATTAACCCTGCGCGCCACTCCCTTTCTGTCGTAGTTTCTCGCGATGCTCTCCCAACCTCTTCCCGGTTCCAGCGGTGACGTGCTCACCACGCTGCCCTCGGCCTATCTGCCCCACGCAGCCACCGGTCTGCTGCATCTCCCGCGCTTCATCGCGAAGTGCCGCTACGTAAAGCAGCATGGTTCGCTGCCGCCGAGCTACGCAAAAAATTACCAGCGCGGCTGCGACCGGTTTTTGAGCCAGCATCTCGGGATCGAGCCAGCGGCGGTGGAAAAAATCGTCTTTGAGTCGGCGAGCGACGAGGAGATCGACGCGAAGTTGCTGCTGATTCTCCCGGCCGACGTGCGGGCGGCGCATTGGAATCGTCGATACGTGCAGATGGGCATGACGGTGGCGGGTCGGGAATTCATGGCGACGGCGCTCACGGCGATGGGGTGCGCGGATCGTCTCGAGGAAATCAAGAGTGTGCCCGATTTGATGGAATTCGACGAGCGGCGCATCGAGTAACGGACGACGTGAGGAGGCCGGCGGCATACGCCGCGAATTACGGTCTCGTTACCTCGTCCGCTACGTTCCGCAACTTACGCGAGCGACCACGGCGAGCGCATGGCTCGCGTGCGGAGGCGGTTCGCGACGTCGTCGTTGACGAAGGCTTCTTTCACCGGGTCCCACTGTAATTTGCGGCCGAGCACCATGCCGATTTGGCCGAGGTTGCAAACCGTGGTCGTGCGGTGGCCGAGGCCGACATCGGCGATCGGGCGTTGCCGGGAGCGCACGCAGGCAAAGAAATTGTCGTGGTGATTGTTGCTCAACTCGAGCTGCACTTTTTTATTCGGTGCCTGCATTTCACGGAGCAGATTGTTGTCGGAGGCGCTCATCTTATCGCGGGCGATGTCGAGCCAGCCGCGTTCGCCGACGAAGCGGGCGGTGCCGCCGCCTTCGAAGCGCGTGCGGCAGTGCATCGGGACGCCGTTGGCGTAGCGGACCGTGAAGTTGACGTTGGTGCAGTTCGTGAAGAGGCCGGTGCTCGGGAATTCGCCGTGGCCTTCGACCGAGACGGGGCCGCTGTCGTCCATGCCGAGCGCCCACTGGCCGATGTCGAGATAGTGCGCGCCCCAGTTGGTGACTTGGCCGTAGGCGCTTTCGGAGATGAAGCGAAAGTTGTAGTGGCAGCCCTTGGAATTGTAAGGACGCCACGGGGCGGGTCCGAGCCACATCTCCCAATCGAGGTTGGCCGGCACGGGTTCCGGCTGCCACGTGGCACCGCAGTGACGGTTGTTGGGCGGAATGAAACAATCGATGCGCTCGAGTTTGCCGAGGCCGTTGTTGCGCACGAATTCGGCGACGTCGTGGAACCGCTTCATCGAGCGGTGCTGCGTGCCATGCTGCGCGACGCGGTCGTATTTGCGCGCGGTGTCGACGAGCGCGCGGCCTTCTGCGATAGTGAGTGTGAGGGGCTTTTCGACGTAGACGTCTTTGCCGTTGCGCATCGCGTCGATCGCGACGAGCGCGTGCCAGTGGTCGGGCGTGCAAACGAAGACGACGTCGATATCGGTGCGGCGGTTGAGCTCGCGGAAATCGCCGTAGGTTTTGCAGTCGGCGTTGCCGTATCCCTTGTTTACGCGGGCGGCGGCGGAATCGCGGCGGGCGCGATCTACATCGCACACGGCGATCACGCGGATGGATTCGGGCGAGCCGAGCAAGGGGCCGTAGTGGCCATCGGCGATGTTGCCGCAGCCGATGATGCCGACGGTGATTTTCTTGCTCGGGGCGTTTTGGCCGCGGAGGCCGGAGGGCAAGATGAGCGGGGCAGCGACGACGGCGGTGGTCACGGCCGAATGTTGAAGGAATTGGCGGCGAGTGAGAGGCAGCGGGGAGTTCATGGGGCGTCAGGCTTTGGAGTTGGCGAGGCGTTCGAGGGCGCGGGTGGCGGCTTCACGCACGATGGCGGGTTCGGCGGAGGCGTCTTTCAGGGCGGTGAGGGCGGATGTGGCGGCAGCGTCGCCGCGGATGCCGATGCTGCCGATGAGGCCCGCTTTGGCGGTGTCGGTAAGCTCGCCGAGGGCGTCGCGAAACGCGGTGTCGGCTTCGGGGCCCGCGATGCGTTCGAGGGCGTAGCGAGCGGAATCGGCGGTCTTGGCAGCGCGGAGGAGGGGAGCGAGTGCGGGCACGCTCTTGGTCGAAGCGACTATCGCGAGCATCTGACAGATGAAGGCGAGGCCGGCATCCGTGCGGCCGGAGGCGGCGAGGGCCTTGAGCAATTTTTCCTCGACGCGTTCGCGGCCCTCGGGGGGTGTCGCGATCACCTGCTCGCGGACGGACCACGCGAAACTGCGGTCGGCGCCGTATTCGAGACGGGCGCATTCGTCCCATGGTTCGGGGGTGTTGCCGGCGTTCGAGTAACGATCGGCGGGATTGGCTGAAACGACTTTCTTGGGTTTGGCCGCGGGCGCAGCGGGCGGATTTTCTACATTCATGGTCGGGGAGGAGAGGAAGGGGAACGCGAAATGACGGAAAGCAAACGGAGGCAGGCCCGCAAGGGCAATTGCCGCCGCCCTGCGCAAATGCGTGCAGGGCGTAGGGTCCAATCGACCACCGAATTGATCGGCGAGGCGACAGCGGGGGGTTGCGCCGGCGCGCGGGATCATTTTTCCTCCGCGCATGATCAAGGGCCAGAAAGTCGTCTGCATTAACGATACGTTCACTCCCACCATCCGGGCGCTCTACCAACAGCTCCCGGCGAAGGGTAATATTTACAGGATTCGCGAAGTGTTTCTCGGTCGGGAAAAAATCGTGAAGGGTGGCGATTCGGCGACCGTCGGCCTCTTGCTCTATGAACTAAGAAATCCCGCCGACCCCTTTCACCAAGCGAAGCAAGAGCTGGGTTTTTCATCGGAGCGATTCGCGCCGTTGGCGGAACACCCGCCGGAGAAAGCCAAGGTCGAGGAAGAGGTTTACGATGGGGCTTGGATGCCCGCGTGAGTGCTCGCTGAGTCGTGCAGTCCCGGGGCGGCAGCAGTGGTCGCTTGAAACAACGCCGCCGCCCAGCCGTCTTGCGGTCACATGAAAATTTCCTGGCCGTGGCGTGTTCTTCGGTTGGTCGCGGCGGCGGGGTGGTTGGCGGTGCACGGCGGCTCGCTGGCGGCTCAGGACGTCGGCAAAGACAAACCCATCGAGCTGCCGACGTATACCGTGACGGACTCGCGCGATTTACCGCCGCCGGAACCGTGGCTTTACGGGCGCATTCCGGGGTTTGAAGTGCTGTCGAACGCTTCGGAGAAATCGACGAAGCGGCTGGTGGGAGACTTTCAGCGGTTTTTCCTGGCGCTGAGTTTGGTCTGGCCGGGCGTGCAGCAAAAAACCGCCGTCCCAACTTCGCTGATTATCTGCGGCCGGGGGGCGAAGTTCGACGCATTTATCCCGACGGGGCAGCAACGGCCCAATCGCGCCATGGCCAGTCTCACGCTGCGGGCCGCGGAGCAATCGGCCATCGTGATTGATTTTCAAACGAAGGTGCTGAACCTGAGCACGTCCGAAGGCGCGATGGCAGCAGCAAGCACCACCGCCGCCGCCGGCGAGGACGGAGTGAGTTTAGGCGGGGGCGATCCGGGCTTTCAAGTGGACGCCTACCGCCAGCTCTACCGCGAATACATTCGTTTCCTGTTGGGCGGAGTGGAGCCGCGCGGGCCCGCGTGGTTCGAGGAGGGCGTCGCCCAGATTTTATGGCGATGGAAGTGACCAACACGACGATCATCGTCGGCAAAGTCGAAAACCCAAACACCATCTCGGCCGAGCAGGGGGGGCTCAACGATGCCGGCATCAGCGGCACGGCGCCGGCGGAGGATCGTGATTTCAACGCGGCGTTGGCGAAGCGCCGGTTGCTCGGCATGGACGAATTTTTTGCGGTGACGCACGACGCCCCGGAGGCCAACAACGTGCTCGGCGGCACGTGGGCAAAGCAGGCGTACGCGTTTGTGCACTGGGGCCTCTATGGCGATCAAGGGAAACACCAGAAGGCATTTATCACGTTTCTCCGGCGACTTGATCGCGAGCCCGCCTCGGAGGCGCTGTTCAAAGAGTGCTTCAAGCAAAGCTACAAGGACATGCTGTTTACGATCCGCGGCTACGTGGAGTTTACGAACTACAAGATCGCCGGCGTGCAAGCCGGCAAAGGCGAGAAACTTCCCACGCCCCCGCCGTTCGAGCTGCGCGAGGCCACCGAGGCCGAGGTCGGTCGGATCAAGGGCGACGCGTTGCGCTTGGCCGGCCACGTCGCGGCCGCGCGCACGGCGATGACGACGCCTTACATCCGCGGCGAACGTGATCCGCAACTCCTCGCTGCGATCGGTCTGCTCGAACGCGCCGCGAACGATGACGGACGGGCGCGGAAATTTCTCGAAGCCGCCGCGCAAGCCAAAGCGGCGCGCCCGCGGGCTTATCTGGAGCTGGCCAAAATGCGTTTTGCCGAAGCTGCCGCGAAACCCGCCGAGACGCAGGCGCGCTTCAGTGCGGAGCAGACTGTGGCGGTGCTCACCCCGCTCTTCACCGCGCGCACCCAGACGCCGCCTCTGGCTGAAGTCTACGAACTCATCGCCGAGGCTTGGGCGCGGAGTATCATCATCCCGGGTGCAGACCATCTCGGCGTGCTCGACGAGGGCGTGCGGTTCTTCCCGCGCACGACCGCCTTGGTTTACGCGACCGCCGCCCAGAAAGTTCGGGCCGGACTCGTGGCGGACGCCCGTTCGCTCATTGACCTCGGGCTGCGCGTCGCGACGGAGGCCGAGACGCGGCGGAAATTTGAAACCTTGAAGGCGAGTCTGCCGGCCGTGAAGTAGGGACGCGCTCGCGCGCTCGCACCCTCGCGCCGATCAAAGAGCCGGAGGACTCGGGATTTCATGGCGAGAGCGGGCCACGGAAGATCCCACGAGGATAACGGTAAACACACCCCGGACAAGGCTGCGACCCGGCGCCAAGTGGCCCCCCAAATCCGGGCACGCGGCACCGCGGTTGTGCTCGCGGCGTTGACTCCGCCGGGCCGCTTGGCGACGTTTTCGCCCTTCCCTCCATGAAAAAAATCCTTCGCTCGCTTTCGATCTCCACCATGTTCGCCGCGCTCTTGCCCGCGCTGCCCGCAGCGGACAGTGGCCCTGTGGCGGAACTTCGCATCTACACCGCTACGCCCGGCAACAACGACAAAGTCCTCGCGCGTTTCCGTGATCACACAATGAAACTTTTCGAGAAACACGGCATGCGTAACTTGGGCTACGCGGTGCCGATGGACGAAAAAGACGGTGCCGGGGAGAAACTCATTTACTTATTAACGCACAAGAGCCGGGAAGCGGCGAAGGAATCATGGAAGAATTTCAGCGCGGATCCCGAGTGGAAAGAGGTCGTGGCCAAGAGCCAGGCCAACGGCAAGATTGTCGCGAAAGCTGAAACGGTGTTCCTCGCGCTGGCCGATTTTTCCCCCGAGATCGTCGACCACCAGGGCGCTCCCCGCGTCTTCGAAATGCGTTCCTACACGACGCCCGACGGCAAGATCGCTGCGCTCGACGCCCGCTTCCGTGACCACACGTGCGCGCTCTTTGTGAAGCACGGTATGACCAATCTCGGTTATTATCATCCCACGGACGCGGAGAAGGGTGCGGGCAAGACCCTGATTTATTTTCTCGCGCACGCGAGCCGCGAGGCGGCGACGAAATCGTGGGCCTCGTTCCGCACTGACCCGGTTTGGGTCGCCGCTCGGGCAGCTTCGGAAAAGGCCGCCGGCGGATCGCTCACTGCACCCGACGGCGTGAAATCGGTTTTCATGACGCCGACGGCTTTCTCACCGGTGAAGTGAGCGATGGGGCGGGTGGGCTTGGTGCCCTGCATCCCGACCAACGCTGGGCCCCGTTCTGACGGTCGCGGATTGCGCGACGCGGGGCTATTTCAGTTCACGGATTTTCGTTTCAATGGCCGCAGCTTTCAACTCGGCCTCGGCCAGTGGCAGTCCCGCCGAGACTCCTGGGCGCTGGTGCCCGGTGGCCGTCAGCCAGGCGGACATGACCAGTTTGCGGCGTTCACGGATGAGCCGTAGCAGGGGGGTGTCAGAGTTCGCCGTGAGGGTGACGAGCAGTTCATTTTTGTCGGGCTGGAGACCCCAGGCCGCCAGAATCGCGTGAGCGATGGCGGCGTGACCAGCGGTGTCGGGATGCACGCCATCCTTTGAAAAGGTGAAGACCGGATCCGTTTGACGGCGGTGCGCGATCGCCGCGGCCATCGGGTTATGCGCGTCGATGACGTCCCAACCTTGGGCCCGCTGGGCGACGAGCCACGCGGAATAGCGGGCGAGCACTTCGTTGTAGCCGGCAAAGGGAGTCGGGTAGGATTCGCGGCCTGCGGGGAGAACTTTGTCGGCGATAGGCAGCGGGTCGAAGACGGGCGGCGTGATGTGGATCATCGTCGCGCCGGTGGCCACGACAGCGGCGCGCAGGCGCGTCATGCCGTCGCGAAATTTCGCGAAGCGTTCTTCGGCGAGGGGAAAATAAATCCCATCGTTCATCCCGTAGCAGGCGACCACGACATCGGGTTTCGTCTGTACAAGGATGCGCGCGAGCCGTTCGTGGAGATCGGGCCGGGGAAATTTTCCGCCGGCGTGCCCAGGTTCGGACAGGCCGGAGACGGTTTCGCTGGAGAGACCGAGGTCGATGATTTCGCCCGTCCAGCCGGGCGTGCGCGTGCGGATGACCGTCTCGATGAAATCGACGTAGGTCCCGGCGTAGGTAATACTGTCGCCGAGGAAGACGATCCGTTTGGCCGCGGCGAGCGCCGCCGGAAGCCCCCGTTCATTGTGAGCGACGGCGAGCGGGTTCGGCTCGGCGGCGAGCGTGGCCAGCGTCGCCGCGAGGAAAAAAAGAAAGCGCACAGCGCCAGAGTGAAGCGATGGGATTCGGCTGAGAGGAGTGTTCATGAGTGGAAGGGCGTGCTGCAGAGCGCTGCGGGTGCTGGGGACGAGGGCGACCTCGCAGAACAGCCCGCGCGGCCCCTCCTTGGTTTGATGGGCGGTCCACGCATCAAAGGTGGTCAAAGCAGGTGTGAGGCCCGGTCGCACAGCTTTTTATTCCCCATGAGTCCAATGCCCCGAAGCTTGCTTCGGCTTGGTGTGAGAGTGTGTGAGCGAGCTGGCGCGCGACGATCAGCGGACTTGCGCGCGACGACGAGCGCACGAGTCGCGACGATGAGCGCACGAGTCGCGAGCAAGCTCGCTCCCACCTGCCCGCGAGGATGTGCCGTGAATGCTCCGGGCAGCTTCACTCCGGCACGAGCTCGGGCACGATGGGGCGGCCGGTTTCTCGGCGGATAGACTCGAGGTTTTCGCGGATGAGCGCGCCCATCGATTCGCAACGCAGGTAATCTTTGCGGCCGTAGTGTCCGGCGAGACCCTCGCGGAGTTCGCGGATTTTTTCCATGGGCGCGATGGGGTCGCGCGCCATGTCGTGGAGCAACAGGCCGAGACGCTCGGAGGCGAGCTGGGCGCGTTGGAGCATCAACGTTTCCTCCTCACGTTTGTATTGTTTGGCCGTCTCGGGCCGCAGGTGATTGATGCAAAACATCGCGAACGACGCGTTCTCTTTAAAGAAATGCGGCAGGTAGAAATTCTTGCGTCCGTTAAAACTCTGTTGGTCGAAATCCATGGCCCGGATACGCACCTGCCAGTCGTCAAAGTCCGGCGTGAGCAGCACGACAAAATTATACGAGCGCATGTCGCCGAGTAGACGGACGAAGCAGCGCTCATTGAACTTCACGAGCTCCTTGGCGATGCGGATCGGGCGGAGTTCCTTCCGGTGCAGCCAGCGGTCGATAAAAATATCTCCGGGAATTCCGACGACGTGCTCTTCGACGAGGGTCGTGCCGTGCGTGATGTAGTTGAGGCGGTTGGGCGAGAGCAGGTGCTCGAGTTCGAGACCGTAGACGCGGGAGGCGTCGGCTTTCTTCACGTAGAAATAGTCCTGATTGTCGTTGTAGGCGTTGACGATCCGGATGCGAAACGGGGTCGAGTTGCCGAAGGTGCAAAAATCCACGCGGTCGACGTAGAGATGGTTGATGACCGAAAAATCACCGTCGACCTTGAGGATCGCGTAGACTTTTTTCAGCGCCTCGTTGAGGGCGGGCATCTCGGTTTGGTCGTAGATCACGGTATCCCAGAGAGTGGCCTTGCCGTTTTCGTCGGTGAGCGGAATGACTTCGTGAAACGACCGGAGTCGTTCGTAGGTGACGGGGAGATCGCGTTCGCGACGGTAGCGGCGGAGGTAGCCCCGGAGATCGGGGCTGATGGGAAAGCTCGGCTTACGCTTGGTGGGGGCGGGTTCGAAAAGCGTCGTCGCGGCGGCGGCCATGGGGGCGAACATGGGATGGGGTGCGGTCGCTGGCAATGCTGGGGACGCGCGTGACGGCTGACGTCGCTGCCTTCTGCGTAGCGTTCAGATTAGGCTTCTCCTCTGGCGGTATTCGCGTTCAGGTCAGCTCGTCATGAAACTTCGCTTCCCGGTGATTCCCTCGGTGCTTGCCCTGCTGGGTGTCGGTGCGGCGGTCGTTGGGATGTTTTCCGGTCCGGGCATCGTGCCGCCCCCCGCCGCACCGCCGCCCTCCGTCGCCATGCCCAAGCCGGATGCCAGTGGCTTGGCGCTCGAGCGCGACCACGCCGCTGTTTTTCAACGCGCCTTCTGGCGTCGCCCCGCGTCCTCTGACAATATCCTCCACGCCGAACGCCGTGATTGGCTCGATGATTCGAGTGGCGTCCAGAAGTGGCAGTGGTTCATCGCCGTGCAGCCGAGCGCCGCGTTTCGCGACTGGCTTCTTAAAGACAATCCGTTCGAACTCGTGTTCGTCGCTCCCGGCACGGAACTCGCCCCGCTGTCGTCTCCGCCCGCCTGGTTTCCCACCGCCGGCGAACTCGCCGGCCTCAGCCGCTACCGCAATCGTGAAGGTCGCTATTTCATCTTTCACGATCTGGCCAACGACCGGTTCTACGCCACCGATGCGGGCGGCGGTTTCGCCGGCGCGTGGAAATAGCCGGGCGCACCCGGCGAGCTGTCGCCTAGGTGGTGGTGATTCCTCATCAGGCAATACGCGTGGACGCGCCACCCCATCCGCTCACACGCTTCGCCCAGGCAGGTGCAAACGCCAACGCCGCACCCGCTGGCTCAAACAGATCTCCACGATAGTTTCAGCAGTTGATTACGGGGTAAACAGTTCCGGCGAATTCGATCCTCGGTTTTCGTCCCATAGCGAACATAGAAACGGAGCCGCCAACTAAGCTGAACCACAAAGGTTAGGGGCCATATACTTATCCCGTTGAGTCCGGTTGGCTAATTTTCGTCGCTGGGCTCGGCTGAATCGAACTAGCGATGCCCAGCAGGGACTGACAAGCCGCCATCGGAGTGTTGCGACGGTTGAAGCGAAAGACGAACTCATCGGCGTAACGCTGAAGATATTTGGGCTCCACGCCATAATGGGTTTTGTGCGATAATGGGACTCCAAGGACTCCAAACATACCGAACGCGATTCACCTCTGATACCGGAGTCAACGGGAGAAGCATAAGGGGCTAACCCCGTTGGACTGCCGGCGCGAAAGTCAACCGCAGGACCGACGGTCGTAGATTTCCCGTCTCCGTTTCGCGGCCCTGCCTTGAGCGCGTGTCAACCTTCACGCGTTTTTATCAGCCCAGCCACTCGCCCCAATGGCTGCGAGGCAGAAAAACAAGACCCGATCCGAAGGAAACAGCGTTTGTGATTTATCAGAAAATGTCACGAGGAGGCGCGGCCGTGATTTACATCCAATGCCATCGTACCGTCGCCTGACTTCGGCGTGACTTTAA
>SYGN01000332.1 GCA_005799525.1 Opitutaceae bacterium
GATCCCCACCACGCTTCGCACGACACTTTCGGCACGACTGTCGGCTCCTGCGTGACTGGAACCGAACCCGTAATCAGGGATTAGCATGACGCGGGACAGTCCTGGATCGCTTTCATATCGCCGGGCACCTGAACCAAGCGGTGGACCACGTGCGCCGGACGGAAACGGGCCGGTTGCAGGGCCAACCCCGGGCGCAGCGACTCAAGAAAATGCGCTGGCAGCTCTTGCGGCGGGGTAGCCGGGTGCGTGGCCAGGCCAGAACCAAGCTGCACCAAATCGTCCGCAGCAAGCTGGCGACCGGTCGGGCCTGGATCCTCAAAGAAGCGTTTCAACATTTTTGGACTTATCGTTCGACCCGCCACGCGGCCGCTTTCCTGCAGAGTTGGACCACCCGAGCGCTGCGGAGTCGACTCGCACCGATGCAAAAGGCGGCCCGGATGCTCCGGCGCCATGAAGCGCTGATTTTGAATTGGTTTAGAGCGAAGGGTGAGTTGTCGAGCGGTGCAGTCGAGGGCCTGAACAATAAAATCCGCGTGGTCACCAGACGCTCCTATGGCTTTCGCACCTACCGGGCGATGGAGGTCGCCCTTTATCACAATCTTGGGCACCTACCCGAACCCGAGTTCACCCACAGATTCAGCTGACCAGACCATTTAACAATTCGACCGCCTATGGGCTGAACGCTCGCGCGAGCTACACTCCTCAACTACTCGGTGAGTTCACGCTCAAGAGCGTGCGCGCCCGCAATGAACTCCGCATCACACCGGGTCGCGGCACCTCTGCCTCGACCGTGCCCGATGCCTCGCTGACTCCCGGCGCACTGTTTTCGCAAGGCGGCTATTTTGCTTTTAATGGAACCACCACGGCGGTGGACGGCACCTTCGTCTTCGACTTCACCGACCTACGGCAATCTGGAACCAACCGCTATTTTCTCACGGTGCGTGACACCGCCAGTGGCGCCGCCGCCGCCCTAGATAGCTTCCGCCTCCTCGACGGCCAGGGGAACGCTCTCGCCACCGCTGCCACCGGAGTGCCAGTCACCGTCGATAACTCCACTGCCACCAGCTATCACACGCTAACGATTGCGACCGCGGTCCCTTTAATCACCAGCGCGCTTGCCGTGAGCGGCACGGTCAACGCTGCATTTACCTATGTTGTCGCCGCGTCAAATGCACCCAACTCGTTCAACGCCACAAATCTTCCTGCGGGCCTCACGATCAACACACAGACCGGAGCGGTCTCCGGCACGCCAATCTCTGCCGGCAGCACGAGCGTTTCGATCAGTGCGACCAACGGCTTCGGCACCGACACGAGGACCCTCACGATCACCATCACCGCAGCCGTCACGCCGCCGACGATTTTCAGCGCAACCTCCGCAAGCGGCACGAGCGGTTCCGCATTCAGCTACCAGATCGTCGCAAGCAACTCGCCCACGTCTTACGGCGTCAGTGGGAGTCTGCCGAATGGCATCGCACTCAATTCCGCCACTGGTCTCCTTTCCGGAACGCCCACGCAAACAGGCACCTCCAGCATTCAAGTGCAGGCCTCGAACGTCGGCGGCACCACTTCGCGTACACTCGCGATTACCATCGCCGCGCCCGTCATACCGGTGCCCGCGATCAGCAGCGCGACCACCGCGAGCGTCGATGCCGGAAATCTTTTCAACTATCGCATCCAAGCGACCGGCGCGACGAGCTACAGCGCCCAAGGATTGCCCACCGGCCTTACGGTTGACTCATCAACCGGCGTTATCACTGGCCGAGTAAGTCTCGCGCGCACCTATCAAATTACCCTCCTCGCGATCAACGCCTCTGGCAGCGCATACGCCACGCTCACGCTCGATGTCAGGGGTAACAGCAGCTTTGCCCCTGCTAACGACAACTTCGCCAATCGCATCACGCTCAGCGGCGCTGCGGTCAGCACTACCGGCGCGAACAACAACGCCAGCGCCGAATCGGGCGAGACGGCCCACGCCGGCAGTCCCGCCGCCACGTCGGTCTGGTGGTCGTGGATCGCACCCAGCTCCGGCACGCTCACGCTCTCGACCGCAGGAAGCGTTCCGGCGATGCGCATCGCGCTCTACACGGGTGGTACCGTGTCATCGCTCTCTGCTGTTGCATCGACCACCGCGGGCACAAGCACGTTCGCCGCGACGAGTGGCACGACCTATCACGTCGCCATCGACAGCATCGCTAACAGCACCGGCTCCATCTCGCTTTCGCTTTCACTCTCTGCGCCACCGACATCCCGCCCCGCCAACGACAACTTCGCCGCCGCCATCGTGCTCACCGGAAGCAGCGCCAACGCCAGCGCGGTCACGACTGCGGCCACGGCTGAAATCGGCGAATCATCGCATGGAAGCAGCAGTCCTGCCGCAAAATCCGTTTGGTACAAATGGACTGCACCCGCCGCCGGCCTCTGCACCGTAAACACACGCGGCAGTGACTTCGACACGCTGCTCGCCATCTACACCGGGACCGCAGTCAACGCGCTCACACTAGTTGCAAGCGACGACGACAACGGCGGCAACTCGACCAGTGAGGCCAGCTTTTCCACAGTCGCCGGCGCGGTTTACAACATCGCGGTTGTCGGCTATGCCTCCGCCGCTCGCAACGTTTCCCTCGGCCTCATTTTCACCGCAGGTGCCAGCGTGCCGGCGAACGACAATTTTGCCAATGCCACCATCCTTACGGGCTCCGTCGCTTCCGCGAACGGATCCAACCTCGCCACGAGCCGCCAAACTGGCGAGCCGGCGCACGCCAGTAATCGTGCTTCACACTCCGTCTGGTTTCGGTGGACTGCACCCTCCAGCGGACTCGTTTTTCTTTCCACCATCGGCAGTTCGTTCGACACGGTGCTTGCCGTCTACACGGGTTCGACGCTCGCCAGCCTCCAGCCGGTCTCAAGCGACGACGATAGCGGCGGCAACTCGACCAGCTTGGTAGGCTTCAACGCCACCACCGGCACGGTATACTCATTCGCTGTCGATGGTTATTCCGGAGTCACGGGCAACTATGCTCTCAATTTGCTCCTGTCTTCCGGCGCTCCAGCCAACGATTCATTTTCTACCCCTGCAACGCTCTTGTCGGACGTGCGCGCCGCCGCACTCAACACGCTCGCGACCGCGCAAGCCGGAGAACTCGCGCACTTCCCTGGCACCGCCGCGTCGAAATCGCTCTGGTGGCGCTGGACAGCCACATCGACCGGCTTCGCGTCTGTCACCACGGCTGGTAGCACGTTCGATACAGTGCTAGCTGTTTACACGGGCACCGCACTCAACGCACTCACGACCGTGGCACAAAACGACCAAGCGTCCGGCGATGATTCCACCAGCACCGTTTTCTTCCGCGCTGTCGCTGGCCGCGCTTATCTCATCGCCGTCGACGGCTACTACTCCAGCGCCTTCGGAACAATCGCGCTTACGCTTACACCGTCCACCAATCCCAGCACAGTTTACGCGACCGACTTCGAGCGCTTCACCCTTGGTTCAGGTCAGCTCGTGAAGCAAGACCAATGGAGCGAAATAAACGCGTCGTCCGCCACAAACGCTCAAGGCGTGCTCACACAAGGATTCCCGGGACAAGGCCACTCAGGCTACATCGGCTACGGCAACCCCGATTTCAGCAGCTCAACAGCCACAAGTGCTTTAGTTTTCAGGTCGCTCAATTTTGATCCGATCGCAGAGGGTGCCCCGATCGTGCAGATGCGAACGGATATTTCTATCATTGGCTCCACCAACGGTCGTAACGATATCTTTTACTTCATTCTCTATAATCGCGCGGGCGCTCCACTCGCTGGGTTCCGTTTCGACACCGAGAGCCGTCGCGCTAACACCTTTGATGGCTCTACCATTTCAGCTTCTTCGTTCACCTTCTCGTTCAATACCCGATACACCGTTCTCGGTACGTTCAATTTCGCGACGCGGCGATGGACAGCACGAATCGGTTCTACCGATCTCGTCGCTGACTCCATTTTCGCCGGCAGCGCAACTGCGGTTGACGTTGGCGATTTTACTTTCGCTTGGTCGCTCAGGGATTCGCAGCGCCGTCCCGGCGACAATTTCATGGTTTTCGACAACCTCGCGATCACGGCCGATCCCGCTCCCGCGGCGGTGCCTGCAATTCAATTGCCCACCGCGCCGTCCGGTTCGCTCACCGCTCCGCTCACTTACAACGTCTCCGCGACCAACGGCCCCATCCTGTCCTATAGTGCCGCCGGCCTTCCCTTCGAACTCACGCTCAACTCCATCACGGGCCTCGTCACCGGCACGCCCACACAAGCTGGAACTTTCAACGTCAACTTCACCGCAACGAATTCGCGCGGCCAGAGCGCGACGACTTCGGCCACCTTTACGATTCTTGCCGGCCCGCCCGCTATCACCAGCACCGCGACTGCGACCGCCACGCTTGACCGCGCGTTTTTGTTTCAAATCACCGCGACCAATTATCCCCGCCGCTTCGGTCTGCGCGGCACCGCGGCGCTACCTAGCGGACTCAGCCTCGACACGAATACTGGTATGATCAGCGGCACGCCACGCGCGGTTGGTCGCTATCAACTCACCCTCTCCGCCGACAACGATGCTGGTGCTGGCACCGCCCCGCTCGAACTTACCGTCGACGCCGTTAAGCCCGTCCTCACGTTGCAGCCTATCAGCCAAACCGCAATCGCCGGATCGACGTCCACGTTTACGGTCGTCGCGACTGGCACCCCACTGTTCACCTACCAGTGGAGCAAAAACGGTGCGGCTATTTTCGGGGCGGATAAGGGAAGCCTGACCATTGGGAGTGTGCAATCAAGCGATGCGGGCATCTACATCGTCGTGGTCGGCAATGTGGCCGGTTTCACGACGAGCATGGAAGCCGCTCTCTCGGTGACTCTTCCCGGTCGACTGATTAATCTCTCCGTCCTCACCGATATCGTTACAGCGGGCGACGATTTCACCCTCGGCTATGTGGTCGGGGGTACCAACACCTCCGGTGCGAAGCCGCTCGTCATCCGTGCCGCGGGTCCCTCGCTGGGCGCACTCGGCGTCCCCGGCACGCTCGACGATCCCAGGCTCGAACTCTTCGCCGGCTCCACCAAGACCAGCGAGAACGATGACTGGGGAGGCTCGCCGCAACTCACCGCCGCCCTCGCGGCCGTCGGTGCCTTCGCCTACACCGGCCCTGCCTCAAGGGACGCCGCCACGACTGCGAGCATCATCACTCGCGACAATTCCGTGAAAATCTCGGCCGTCGGCAGCGGCACCGGCAAGGTCATCGCCGAAATTTACGACGCCACGCCCACCGCCTCGTTCACGACCGCCACGCCGCGCCTCATCAACGTCTCCGTGCGTAAGCATCTCGGTGCGGGCCTCACGATGGGCTTTGTCGTCGGCGGTGCCACTCCGGCCAAGGTGCTCGTGCGCGGCATCGGCCCCACGCTCGGCGCGTTCGGGTCCCCGGCACGGTCGTCGATCCCCAGCTCACGCTCTTCAATTCATCCTCCGCCAAGATCAGTGAAAACAACGACTGGGCCGGCACTGCCGAACTCACCGCGGCCTTCGCCAGCATCGGCGCCTTCACCCTCCCCGCCACCTCCAAAGATGCCGCCCTCCTCGCCACGCTCGCGCCCGGCAACTACACGGCCCAGGTCACCGGCGTCAACGGCACCACCGGCGTCGCCCTCGTCGAGGTTTACGAAGTGCCCTGAACGATCCCGGCTGGGCGGGATTGAATCTGCCACACGTCAACCTCGCGCGTTGCGGCAATACTCCAAGGCCAAATGGCGTTGTGCGCGCTCCCGTTCGGCCCATCTGGCTCCGCGACCGCCGCCACTGCTCGCCCACGAAACGCACGAACTCCGTCGTCTTCACCCGCGTTACGCGCGCAGCCGCCGTGGCGCACTCCACTTACCCGCGACGGACCCCGATCTCGCGTCACTTCACTTCACTGCGTAAAAAATCCAACAGATCGAAAAAACCCTGTTCACTCAGCACCGTCTCAAACGCCGCCGGCATCGGGGAAATCGCCCCGGGCATCGTCTCCGCCACGTCCGCCTTGGCCACCGCGATCTCCTCGCCGGTGCCGGGGTCGCGCAACACCAACCGTCCCGCTTCTTCCCGCAGATTCATCCCCGACTTTGTCTCCCCATTCTTCAACGTGAGGGTCGTCACCCGAAACGTCGGGTCCACGTTGCGGCTCGGATCAAGAATATCTTCGACGAGACGCGGGAGGTCGCGCGAACCAATGCCGTCGAGGCTCGGCCCAAGGTTGCCACCGACCTCCCGGAGGCGGTGGCACGCCGCGCAATTCGCCACAAACACCGCCGCGCCATTCGTGCGATCGGGTTTGAAATTACCGAGCGCACCGACGCGGTAAGCGACCAACGCATCGAGCCGCGCGTCCTCGGGCGGGAGTGATTTCGTGAGCGCCGCGACCCGCTCGCGCAGCGCTGCCGGCCGTTTCTCCAGGGCCAGCGCGATGTAGCGGTGACGGAGCAGCGCTAGGCGAACCCGACCCGCCACGGCGAGTTCAAGGAGTTCGGCCGCGCCCTGGTCACTCGTGGCGAGTGTCGTGGCCAAGGTCAGCGCGAAATCGGCCGGCGCACCCTCAAACGCACCGGCGAGCGCAGCGAGCGCCGCCGAACTCGAACTGCTTAGACCCAGCACTTCGGCCGCCGCACGGCGTACGCCCAGCGGAGCCGCACTCGCGAGCACCGTAATCGCCGTCGCTCCCGTCTCCGGCTCGCCAGGTGTCAGTGCACGAAGCGCGGCGGCGCGCGCGCTTTCCGCAGCGTTGGTCGCCAGCGCACGCCGCCGCAACGGGGCTCCTTTTTCCGGGAGGGCGAGCGGCTTCAACGCATTCGCCGCCCGCACCGCCAGGGCCGCCTTGTCCTCCAAGGCGGCGAACAATTCACGACGCATCCACGCTGCGACGACGTCGGGGAGCACGCGCTGGGGTCGGGCGGCTATTGTCGCGAGCCCCTCGGCGGCCATGAGCCGTTGCAGCGCGGACGCGGAACTCAGCGACCCCAAGAGCGCAGCGAACGACTCGAATTCTTCCTTGGGCAAATTCAACGCAACGTGCCGCGCGAACTCTCCGATCCGCAGATCCGGTGTCTTTGCGTCGCGCACCCGGGCAGCAAGAAACCGGGCCGCAGCCGGCGTGGTGAGCGCGAGACACCCATCGACGATGCGCCCGGCGTCACCGGCGCTCGCCGCCGCCCATGCGGCCAGCGTGGGAGCGTCGACCGCGATGGCGTGGTTCTTCAGCGCGAGGCGCAACGCGTAGACCAGTTGCGTATCGGCTTCAGGCGCACGGCCGAGCATCGTGAGCAACAACGGCGCCCCCCAAGGCTGCGGATGGCGAGCGAGGGCTTCCGCAACGAGCCGCCACGTGTAACCCGGAGTCGCGGTGCCGCCAAGCGCTGGCGAATTCGTTCCAACGATCATGTGGAAACTTTTCTCCAAGTGCTTGAGCCCGGCGTCGCGGGTGACCAACACCCGTAGCGCCGCGTGCGCCACGGCACTATCCGGACGCGCGAGCGCACGGAGGAGCAGCCCATCGTCGACCTGACCTAATCGCTCGAGCGCAAAGAAAAGAGCGAGGGCCGGGGTGCCATCTGCGCCCGGGTCGATGCCGGCCACGAGAAGCGCCGCCGCCGCGTGCAGGGCGGACGTCGCCGCAGCCGCATCGCGCCGAGCCACGAATTCGTTGAGCGCCAAGACACGCACCACGAGATTACCATCGGACAGGCGCCGGACGAGGTCGGCGGTCGTGAGCGTTGCAAGATTCGGCAGCGACGGCACCGGCACGCTCCCATCGAGCCCACGCCAGATAATGCGCCACAGGCGGCCGTGGCCATGGTCGCGCGCCGGGTGCGTGAGCGGCACCTCGTAATGACCGATGATCGGGTTGTAGAAATCGGCGATCCACAGCGCACCATCGGGCCCGAGCTTCACCTGCACGGGGCGAAACGCCGGGTCGTCGCACGTGAGGAAATCGGTTTGGCGGGCCGCGGCCGGCGTCGCGCCGCGCCACTCCAACCGCGTGCGGTTGACCCGCCGTGTGACCGGATTTCCGTTGAACAAATTATCGCGGAATTCCGATGGAAAATGCGCTGCCGAATAGTGCGCGATGCCCGCAATCGAACTGGAGCCGTGATCATCCGTCGTGATGGCGGGCGCGAACCCGAGGCCGTCGTGCTCTTTATTGATGCCCTCGTAGAACCCGCCAGGGATGAGTAGGTAGACCGGCTTCGAATGGGAATCGGCTGTGTAGACATCGCCGCGCCCGTCGAACGCGAGGCCGAACGGATTCGTTTGCCCATGCGCGAAAATCTCGAAGCGCGAGCCGTCGGGGCGGAAACGATACGTGTTGCCGCTGGTGAGCTTCACCACGCGCCCGGCGCGGTCCGTAACTTCGCTCGCATTCGCAAACCCGTGCGTGCCGTAAACCCACCCGTCGAGCCAGTGCCAATAACTCGACGACATGCCGTGGGTGTCCTTGAAACCGAAGCCGTCGTAAAGTTTTTCGCGGACGTCAGCGCGTCCGTCGCCATCAGTATCGGTGAGGCGCCAGATCGCGGGACTGGAAAACACGAGCACGGTGTCGCCCGGTGCCCCGGGTGCCCGCGGGAGCGGGACCACCCCGATGGGAATATTGAGCCCATCGGCAAAGATCGTCGATTTGCGCGCTCGGCCGCTCGCCGGATCGAAATCCGACAAGACCCGCACCGTATCCAGCCCGTGCTCGGCCGCTTCGGGCGGCGTGGACGACGCTCGGAAGGCGAGATGGTTGTCGCCCCAGTTTTTTTGAAACGACGCGATGGGTTCGCCGAGCGCGTCCCGCTTCGCCGGCCAAGGATAAAGCGTCGAACCCGTCACCCAGACGCGTCCGGCCGCGTCGAACGCGACATTCATCGGCTTCTGGATCTCAGGCTCGGCCGCGATCAATTGGATCTCAAAACCCGGCGGCACATGGAAGCGTGGGCGTTGCTCCACTGGCGCACGCAACCGGGCATCCGGGGCGTCGCCGCGCTGGGCGAAGGACACCGAGGCGAAGATTACACCGAAGAGAAGGTAGCGAACAAAGACCGGGGAGAGGGGGCGGTGGGACACAGTGACGAGGTGGGGAGCGAGACCGATCAAAAACGGTGGAAACTGGGGCTGCCTGCAAACCAAAGCGTCGCTCTCGTGGTATGCTGATTTCATTTACTCACCATCTCCGCCGCCAGCGCGCACATCAGTTCATCGAGATAGTCCGGCACGTTGGGACCGAAGAACGACATCGTGCGCGACTCGTAGCCCTCGAGGTGATAATAGCGCGAAGGAATCACGTAGCCGATGTAATCGCCATTGAAGCTGGTGATCGCCGTGCTGAAACCGCGGTAGCGCAAAGACGCCTTGATGCCGAGGCCCAGTTCGCCGCTGAAATCGCACGGCGTGGAGATCCACAACGAGTCGTTGAGCCGAAAAATCTGCAGATAACTCCCGCGTGAAACGGGCAGCAGTTTCGCGGCGAGCCAAGGACGGAGACGAATTCCATCAGCCACCCGGGTGTTCAGCGACGGCAAGTCAACCTCCAGACCGAGCAGGCCGAAATTCACCGACTCCGTCATCGTGACCGACGGGATCTGCGCGACCAGTTTCTGAGCCAGCGCCTGACCCATTTTTTCGGCACCCTTGAATCCCTGCTCAATCGGAACGGGCCCGTGGCTTCCCACGGCACCGGCCAAGAACACTGCGGTGCCGCCGGTGACTTCCTCGACCGCCCGCGCCCAACAACCGGGATAGTCCGCACTGAATTCCATCACACTGCCGGATAAAACGGTGGCGTGCGCCGCGTAGCTCCCCAGGACGGCAAGCCGCCCGTCTCGTTGTTTCAACAGTGCAAAACTGAACTCGGTATCCACATTTCCCAGTGCGCCCACGAGGCGGTTCTTCACAAACTCCGGCGCAGGGAAACTGCCGTGGCCGAAGGACGCCGGCTTCAGGTCCGCGATCGCCGCACGCACCGCGATCACCATCCGGTCCGCCATCCAATTGCGCACGCCCGCTTGGTATCCCCCGGAAAATCTTTCCGCCACGATTCCTTCGCCCCACCCACCAAGACTGCAATGCGTGTGCGTCGCGCTGAGGTAAATCTGCGCGCGCTCCAAGCCACTCTCTTGCTTTAGCCGGGCCGCGACCAGAGCGGTCACTTCGGTCGGTATAATCAACGCATCCACTCCCACCATAATCCCGAGCCGTGCCCCGACCCGCAGCGCCACTGCCTTCACATAAAGATCATCATGCACTCCCGTTGCCGGCCGTCCCTTGCGATTGCCGAAGCCGGCCAGCGGCAACGCCCGGAACCGACCTTGCGTCGGATCGTCCACCGCGGCGTTCAGCGTGGGCGTCAGCAGCGCGCGGCCAAATCCCGCCGCGAGCTCGCCCCGCTGCAGAGCATTCGTCGCCGACCGGTCCTTTAAGCGCGCCACCGTCTCGACATAGAAGGGTTCCCGGAAATACGGCCGATAGTCCACACCCTCCAGGCAGGAGACCAAAATTGCCACGAACAGGAGGGCCACCACCACCACAACCCTCAGCAATTTTTGTTTCCAAGTTTTCACCCCTCCTTCATGCACAACTCAGCGCTCCTTATGAGAACAAAATTACCTCGCTTGCTCTGGTTGCTCTTGTTGTCCACGACGAGCGCGGGCTTCGCCGAATTCCGCGCGGGCATCGCTGTCCGCGTCGTAACGCCCGAACCGTTACTCGCCGTCTCCGGCGGAATGGGCCCTTCGCGTCCAGCGGCCCAAAAAGCCGGCGAGCTCACCGTGCGCGCGCTCGTGCTCGCCGACAGCGAGACGACCATCGCCATTGTGAGTGCCGACTTCCTCGGGTTTCCGGCGGCACTCGGCAATCGGGTCCGGGCCAAAATCACCGGTATCCGTCCGGAGAATATCTTGATTGGGGCCACCCACACGCACAGCGCACCCGATGCCTACGGTTTTCCCGATGGCAAGG
The DNA here is from genome assembly GCA_005799525.1 of Opitutaceae bacterium. Classification (GTDB taxonomy): domain Bacteria; phylum Verrucomicrobiota; class Verrucomicrobiia; order Opitutales; family Opitutaceae; genus GAS368. Next base: position 10,991 of record SYGN01000332.1, read on the forward strand.
GTGGCACGGCGGCGGACCTAAAATATCTCGACTCGGTGTGCGTGCGCATGGCCGAAGCGATCGCAGAGGCCCTCGCGACGATGCGGCCGGCGAGTCTCAAAATCGCCTCGGGCGAGGCCAAGGGGAAGATCGCCTACAACTATTACGCCGAGCGGCTCTACGATCCGCGCTGCCATGTCATCCAGTGCCTCGGGGTCGACGGGAAGCCCATCGCCACGCTGGTGAATTACGCCATTCACCCTGAAATCATCGGGTCCGCGCGCGCGATCTGCAGCCCCGATTTGATCGGACCACTCTATGATCGTTTGCTGGAAAAGGGCGGCGGCATTGGGATTTTCATGAACAGCGCGCAGGGTGGCATGGTCACGGCGGACAACCGTCGCCCTGAAAACAAAGAAGCGCGCGATTGGGACGAGTGCGTGCGGATCGGAAATCTCTTGGCCGACGAAGCACTCCGTCTCGTGCAGAACGCGCCGGCGCAGCCGGCACCGAAAATTATTTCCCGCGCGCGCACGCTCACCTTTCCGGTGGATTCGCCGGACTTCCGCGCAGTGTTGGTGTCGTCGCCGCTGAACCTGGGCACGGAAGACCCGACGACCATCAGCACGCAGTTCAACCTCGTGAATCTCGGCAACGCGCAGATCCTCACGATCCCCGGCGAGGCACTGCCCAACATCGGATTTTACCTGAAGCGCAACATGCGCGGAGAACACAACCTGCTGTTCGGCCTCTGCAACGACGCCTTTGGTTACATCCTCACGCGCGTCGATTGGCGCAGCTTCAAGGCGTATGACTATGTTTCGCGCACCTCCCTGGGTGAGCAGACGGGCGAGATCTTCATCGCAGCTGCGCTGAAATTCGTGGCAGAATCGCCCGTCCCCGAAAAATTAAAGGAATGAATCCGCCGAGCAAGGCGCTCGCCACCGCCGCGCGAATTCGCCCCCCATCCGTCACCCAAAATCTGTCACCAGCCTTGCCACGCGAAATTTCCCCGACGTAACGTGAGGCTCCCCCGCCACCCCACCCCATGGCTACCAGCGAATCCCCCCGTTTTCTCGCCGGCGTCGTCGAAGGCTTTTACGGGCCGCCGTGGAGTCAGGTGGAGCGTGGCGAGCTGTTCGCGGCGCTGGCGACCGGCGGCCTGAACACCTACCTCTACGCTCCGAAGGACGACCTGAAACATCGCACGCTCTGGCGCGAAACCTACACGGCAGAAGAAACCGCGAAGCTCGAGAGTTTGGTTCGGGGCTGCCAGTCGCGCGGGCTGCTCTTCATCTACGCGCTGAGTCCCGGGCTCGACATTCGCTACGGCGATCCGACGGAACTCGCACGCCTCCGCGCCCGCTTCACCCAAATGCTGGCTGCAGGTTGCGAACACTTCGCGTTGTTGTTCGACGACATTCCGGACCGGATGAACGCGGACGACGCGGAGGAATTCGGCTCCTTCGCCGCGGCCCAGTGCCACGTGACAAATGCGCTGGCTCGCTGGACGCGCGAGCGCTCGCCAGCGGCACGGTTTCTTTTTTGTCCCACGCCTTACTGCGGTCGGATGGCGGAGCGAAAGCTGGGCGGAGCAAATTATCTGGCGACGATCGGGAGCGAACTGTGGTCCGAGATCGACGTGTTGTGGACCGGCCCGGAAATCATCTCGCGCGAAATCACCGTGCCGCACGTCCGGGATTTGCAACGTTGGCTGCGGCGAAAACCGATTTTGTGGGATAACCTTCACGCTAACGACTACGACGGCCGGCGTTTTTATTGCGGTCCGTATGCCGGTCGCCCGCTGGAATTGCGTGCTGCCGTGGGCGGCCTGTTGCTCAATCCGAACGGCGAGTTTGCCCTAAATTTCGTGCCGTTGCGGACCTTCGCGGCATTCGTCCGGAGTCCGGGCCCGTGGGAGCCACGCACGGCTTACTTGGCAGCGATGGCGGAATGGCTGCCGCATTTCGCGACGGTTGACGAACCGGTGTCGCTCGAGGATTTGGTGCTGCTGGGCGATTGCTACTACTTGCCGTTCGAGGAAGGCGCCGAGGCCGAGGTCTTTTTCCAGCGGGCGCGCGCCCTGATCCCGACCGGCCCTGCGCCGGAAGCCGAAGCCGCCGGAACGTTCCTCGCGCAAAGCACGCGACTGCGCGAACTGTGCACCCGCCTCACCGAGCTACGTAACCGCCCCTTGTTTTATGCGCTCAGTCGCCGCATCTGGGAACTGCGTGAGGAACTCGATCTGCTGGAGCGCTACGTGACGAGTACGGGCGCAGGCCAAGCCAGCGACGCCGAGTGTCGCTCGGATTTCCATCTGCCCGCCACCTATCGCGGCGGGTTCCTGCCCAAGCTCCAACGCCTACTCGCGCAGCGAGCGGACGGAAGCTTCACACCCTCTTCGGTGCCATGAGTGACTTCTCCGTTCGTCTCGCACGCGCTGGCGATGAGGCGGGCACCTACCATGTTTGCATGAAGACGGGTAATTTCGGGCAAGATGGCGAACCGTGCTATCGCGAGGACCCCGCTGCCCTCGGCCGGATTTACGTCGGCCCCTATCTCGCGTTTGAGCCCGAACTAAGCCTGATCTTGGAAGACGAACAGGGCATCTGCGGCTACGCGTTGGGCGCGCTTGATTCGCGGCAGTTTTTCGACCGCTACGAGCGGGAGTGGCGCCCCGTGCTCTGTGCTCAATTCCCCGCACCCACCGGCGATCCCGCGAGCTGGACTCGCGCGCAAACGGTGCACCATGGGTATCATCATCCGGACTATTTTATTCCCGAGCCCTCCGCCGTCTATCCCTCGCATCTGCACATCGATCTCCTCGTTCGCGCGCAGGGCCACGGCTACGGGCGACACCTGGTGGAGCGGTTGCTCGAACGGCTAATGCTGCGCGGCTCGGTGGGCGTGCATCTCGGCATGAGCATCTTAAATACGTCCGCTCTGGGCTTCTACCAACGTCTCGGTTTTCGGGAGCTGATTCGCGTGGGTGAGGGCATCGATGGCAGCATTTACCTCGGCCGGAGCCTGCACCCATGAGCACTCCGACCCAGGTTCTCCACCACCGGCTCGCGCCCGCCCTGACGGCTTTGAGCGAAAACGCCTACCTCTCGGCGATTCGCGCCGGGATGGTTTCGGTCGTCCCACTGACGATTATCGGAGGGCTCTTCATGATCGTCTCCTTTGTGCCGCTGCCGGGCTGGGAATCGCGCGTAGCGGCGTGGCTCCCCCTGCTGCAAATCCCTGTGACCGCGACCTTCGGCCTGCTCGCGGTCTTCGTGTGTTTCGCCATCGGCTACGACTTGGGCAAGCGGTTGCGACAGGAGGCGATCGTGAGCGCCTCGATGGCCACGTTGATTTTCCTGCTCATTCAGATTCAACCCAAAGACCAGACGTTTGCGATGGACGGCCTCGGCTCCAAGGGCCTCTTCACCGCGATCCTCATCGCACTGATCACGGTACGCGTGCAGAAGTTCTGCAACGACACCCACGTCGTCATCACCCTGCCACCCGGTGTCCCGTCGGTCGTCTACGAATCGTTCCGCGCGCTCAGCCCGATGATTTTTCTGGTCGTAGTGTTTTGGCTGATTCGCTTCGTGCTGGGCGTGGATATCAACGATCTGCTGCAAACCGCGTTCAAGCCGCTCGTCTTCGCGTTGAACACGCTCCCCGGCATTCTCGGGTATGCCTTTCTCGTCACGCTGCTCTGGTCGGTCGGGGTCAATGGCGACAACGCACTGGACGCCATCGTCGTGCCGATTTTCCTCCAGTTTCTCACCGCCAACGTCATCGCGACCACGCAAGGCCTGCCGCTGCCGTATGTGACCGCCAACGGTTTCTTCACAACCTTTGTCAACGTCGGTGGCACCGGCGCCACCATCGCACTCGCGCTTGTGCTGTGGAATTCGAGGGAGCCGGGCTTCCGCAAAGTCAGCCGCGTGTCGTTGCCCACGCAGATTTTCCAGATCAATGAACCCATTTTCTTCGGTCTCCCCATCGCGCTAAATCCAATTTTCATGGTGCCGTATATTCTCAACGCACTGCTGCTCACGGCTGGTTCCTACCTCCTCATCGACTGCGGCCTCGTCCACAAACCGTTCGTCAACGTCCCGTGGACCACGCCGCCCATTATCGGCCACTACCTCGTCACGGGCGGAGATTGGCGGGCCGCTGTGTGGGGCCTGGTCTCGATCGTTCTCGCGATGGCCGTGTATTATCCCTTCGCGAGGATGGCCGAACGGCAGCGGTTGACCAAGGCGCTACCTCATTCGTAGCGGCGATATATTCGTAGCGGCGAGCGCCAGCGAGCCGTGCTTCGTCGGCTCGCTCGCACTCGGCGCTACCGAAAATCGCACTACGGCTTCGCCACGAAGCCGTGATACAATCCCAAATAATACGGCAATAAAAACACCGTACCGGCATCGAGTTTGTTCCCGTGACCACCACTATCGAGGCGCCACGGATCCGTGTTCCAGTGGCCAAAGTGACGGTTCTCCACTGGGAGAACCTTCCCGTCCACCCGATAGCCGCGGCCGCGATTGCCGGGCTCGTAGAAATCAATCGAGCGCGCGCTGTCGAGGGGCACGAGGTCGAGGCGATGTGAGTTCTGGTGTCCCCAGTTCAGCCGGTCGAGCGGAAAGCCATAGAGCGCGCCCACCGCATCCGCATGCCAGTCGGCGAGCGGTGAAACCGGAAACGCGCCCCACACGCCGTTCATCGTCTGCCCGAGGCTCACCGCCGCGTAGGCAAAATTGAAAAATGGATTTCGCTCCGCCGCCTCGATTTGCCAGTACGCAAAGAACGAGGACCGCACGATGTTCTTGAGCGCCGCGTCTTTCGAGCAACGGAGCAGCGTGTAGTAACACATGAACGCCATCTCGTCGTCGGACTGGTTGCCCGAACCGGGTCCCGACTGCACTTTTGCGAACATCAGGTTTTGTGCATAGCCCTGACGGTCGATCAACTCGCGGGAAGCGGCGGCATACTTCGCGTCACCGGTGAGGTGTTCGGCAACCGCAAGGTAGCTGAGGATGCTGAGTGAATTCAGCCCGCGTTCGGCCCACCAGCGAGGATCACCGTTAAGCGACTTCGGACCGTAAATCCCCCAACGCGTCGGCTTCCCGTCATGTTCCCTGAGCGAGAAATCGTGGGCGATGAGATGGTCCGTGAGGTCGCGCACCACTTCGCGCACGCGGGCCTTCTCCAGAGCGGTCTCCGCGACGAGATCGTAATAAAGCGCGTGGAAAAAATAGTGTCCGTCGAGTTCGTCGCTGCTGGTATCGGATTTCCAATACCACTTCCCGTCTGCGCTCTTAGGCCAGCGGTGCTCGTAAGCTTTCCACATCGCGTCGTCCTTTTGTTTTCCACGGTCGGCCTCGACCCGGCCCACATTAGGATCAGGCTCCTCCACCGGACGGATCGTGCGCGCCACATAGCCCTTCGGGGGTGCCGGCGTGCCGCCCTGCGTGACCTTTTGCAAGAACCGCAACGCTTCGAACGCCGCCGTTGCCCGGCCTTGGGGTTTCGCACCCTTCGTGGCACCATAGGCGAAGCACTCCCCCGCACCATACATTGCGGTCCACAACCCATCGTTGTCGGAATCGGTCGGACTTGCCGTAGATTTCTCGCCCGGGGTCTGCAGCGGCGCTCCGTCGACATAGCCGAACGGCGTGCGCCGCAGGTGCCGGTCGATTTCATCCTCATAAAACTCCGCTTTCTCTGCGAGTGTCATCGGCCTCCGTTCGATCGAGCCCACGCCGCCCGCCGTCACAAACCACGCCGTGCCCTGCGCATCCACCGCGACCGCGCGAACATCGTCGTGCGGCAGCCAGCGCAGCCCTTGGCGATAGTGAAACTCGCGACCATCCCAGCGGATCGCACCGAGGTGCGTACCGAACCATATGTCGCCATCCGGCCCGGCCGCGACCGAAGTGAAATCGTTCCACGGCAGCCCGTCCTTGCCCTCGTAGAATTTCCAAACGTCCGCCGCGCGACAGCCCACGCCCGCCTTGGTCGCAAACCACAGCCGACCCTCGGTATCGAAGGCAACCCCCAAGACGTGGCTCACCGCCCAAGCCCGGCCCAGCCCATCGTGCACCTGCTCCCGCTCCCAATTGGCCTGATCCGCGCGTCGCAGAAATAGCCCGACATCGGACGCGACCACCACCGCTCCATCGGGACCGACTGCCAGTTGGTTGATTTTTCCAGTACCCGACCAACCGTAGGATTCCACCCGTCCAGCGCGCACGCGCAGCACGTCGGTCGGGGTGACGACCCACGTCGCCGGCGTGGTGCGCACCACCTGTTTCACATCGGCCCACGCCAGCGGGACCGTCACGGCCGCGCCGCCCACGTCCGCCAAAACAAATTCACGCTCCGATTTCGAATCCAGCGTGGGCAGCTCGCGCCAACCCGCAGCGCGTAGTTCGAACCACTTCCCGCCCACCAACCCGCGCGGCGTACCATCGGTGGCGAAATCCATCAACCGGACGCCTTGAGCCGACCAGCCCGGCGCGGCCGTGAAACGCCGCGCGACCTCTTGTCGAAAATTCTGCGGCCCGGACATCACCTGCGTCGCCGAGAGCATCGTGGCGCTGAACCCCAAGGCCACCCCGCACCCCCAGCTAAAAATTCTTCGGTTCGTCCGCCGGCCGTGCCCGGCGCGCGCCGCCCGCGCAAACCCCGGAGCATCGCCACCGAATCGGTGATCCGGCGTGACCGCCGGGAAAATCGATCGATTCGGTGATCTAAAATTCGTGAAAAATAATGGCATCCCCAAAAAAGGGGATACACATCTCGGCATAGCCTCCAAGTGGCGGTTCGATCGAGAGCTCGAAGGCAGGAGTGGGGCAATCAGCGTCATCACCGCGAGAGAGCCGGGTGCGCCAAGGACCGTCAACTAACGAGTGATCCCACCGGGTCGTTTTACGCCTCGACCAAGCGGCTCCAAATCGGACCCACGCACGCGTCAGCCAACTGCCATGACCGAGTCCCGAACTCGTCGTTAAGCAACGCCGTGCTCGCCAACCGCGCTGTCGACACCGGAGCCCACCGGCCTCCTCGGCTATCGCCACTCGCAGCGGCCACCGCCGACCGCACAGCCGCCTGAGCGGCACCGTCTCCAATTTCTCACCACGCACGTGAGATCACTCGCCTGCCCCAAGCATTCTACGATCAGTCCTTACCGAGCGTCGCGCTCCACTTGGGCCGCGAGTTTCTCCAAGTCGATCTGCTCACCCGCGGCCGGAAAGCGGTGCGGCAGTAAATACCAATGCTCCACGTAACTCGCACTCGCTCCGGGCGCGATGTCGTTGCGCGGACCGTGCGGCTCGAGCTCGCAAGCCGGAATCGCACTGGCCAACGGATACCAAATACACAGCGTCAATCCCGCGACTTCTGGATACACCGCATCGCGCGGTGACGCGTAGCGTTTCACGAAGGCCTGGCCATGCGGCATCACGTAGGCAAACCACCCGGCGTTCGAGTCGAAACCGAGCTTCGGATAACGCGTGGGCCCGAGCACCTCGAGAAATTGGCCACGGACGCGCACGTTCGGATCAGTCGGACGAAACATGATCGCCGGCTCCGGTCCCGGCCCATACATGACAAACCCAACGGGGAAGCGCTTAGTCTCAGGTGTGAGCGGCACCACTCCAATGCCACCGTGCACCGCAAAGGTGCGGCTCCAGTGCGACCAATGCTTCGTCTCCCGCGAGACGTTGCGGATGATCTGCTCGCAGCTCAGGTGCGAGGTCTTCGCGTCCAAACGAAACTCGCGGATTAATTGCACGCCCGTCGCCTCATCCGGCTGGCTCGTGAGGCGTACCGCCCGCGGACCGATCGCTTCGGCCGCCCACAGTCCCGACCACAGTTTTTCGCGTCGCGGAACAATTTGCTCCGGCCCGATGTCAAACCGTCCCGCACTTGACGGCGTTTGCGGCCCACCGGGCGTGCCCCATTTCACTTCTTGCGGGTCAAGATAGAGCGCGTTTTTCCCCTGCCAAGCATACTCGAGGACGCGTCCGCCAACCTGATGGCACAACGTGACCCGCGTGTCGGCGTTCGAGAGCTCGAAACAATCAGGGTAGTTCAGCACCGTGACACGTCGCACCCCCTCCGGCCACTCCGCCGCGGAAATTGCCACCCGGAAACCGATTAAGCAGGCCATCAGTATCGTGAAGCGCATGACTCGACGTGAAACCACCACCGGCCGCCAGCGCAACCGCGAACTTGTGTGGGAACGTGTGTCGGCGCACCACCCGCGCATCGCAATTTCCCACCACCTTGTAGCCGGACCCGATGAGGTGCCACGGACGTCGGGCTCACCGGGGCGGCGTTCACGCGCGCCAAACGACCACGCAGCGGTCGTCGCGGGAAAGTCGTGCGCACCGACAGTTCCCTCCCTACAAAACGGCCGCATGCAAAAACTGCTCGCCCTCGCTCTCCTCTGTTTCGCGTCGGTCACCGCCTTCTCCGCTCCGACGCCGGCCGGGGACTGGACCGAGTTTCGCGGTCCGGGCGGGCAGGGTTTGAGCACCGCCGTGGGACTGCCGTTCGAGTGGTCAGCCGCGCACAATATCAGCTGGAAACAACCGGTGCCCGGCGCCGGCTGGTCTTCCCCTGTCGTGAGTCGCGGGCAAGTTTTTCTGACGACAGCCACCATAGCGGGGGGCGAGCTGTCCGCCGGGCTGCACGTCTTCTGCTTCGACGCCGCGACTGGACGCATCGCGTGGCACACGGAGGTGTTCGCCACCGCCGGCTTGCCCCCGCAACCGCTGCATCAAGTCAACACCCCCGCGTGTCCGACTCCCCTCGTCGACGGCGAGCGGCTCTACGTTTACTTCGGTCACCACGGGAGCGCCTGCCTTGACCGCGCGGGCAAAATTATCTGGCGCAACCAACGACTCCGCTTCGATCCTGTCCCCGGCAACGGCGGCTCGCCGATTTTGGCCGATGATCGGCTGATCTACGTCGCCGAGTGTGCGACCGCGCCCTTCGTCATGGCGCTCGACACACTCACCGGAAAAACCCTGTGGAAAATACCGCGTGACCTTCCGTCGAAGATGAAGTTTTCCTTCGGCACACCGCTCCTCATCGCCGTCGCAGGCCGCACGCAGATTGTGATTCCCGGCCCTCGCGCGGTCTCCGCCTTCGACCCGACGGACGGCCGAGAAATCTGGAGTGTCCGTTACCGCGGGGACGGCGCGTTGGCTCCACGGCCGGTGTTCGCTCACGGTTTGGTGTTCGTTTCCGCCGGCTATTTACGCTCCGACTTGCTCGCGATTCGCCCGGATGGACGCGGCGATGTGACGGACACCCACGTCGTCTGGCGCGCCTCCAAAGGTGCCCCGCTCGGGCCTGCGCTACTCGCACTCGGCGACGAACTCTACGCCGTCAACCAGGCGGGCCTGGCCACCTGTTGGGATGCCCGCACCGGACAAGTCCACTGGCAGGAAAGGATCGGCGGTCCGCACTCCGCCGCGCCCATCGCCGCCAACGGTCGGCTCTATTTCCTCGCCGAATCCGGCACCGCTACAGTGCTGAAAGCCGGCCGCGAATTCGTTGTCCTCGCCACAAATCTCCTCGGCGAAGCCGCCTTCGCCTCGCCCGCGGCCATCGACGGAGCGCTTTTCATTCGAACGAATCACCACCTCTATCGAATCGGCGAGACTAGCACGCATTAATCACACTTCCCCTGAAGATTTATCCGTAAGATCCGCGTTATCCGAGGCCAAAACCTTTTTGTTCGTCGCATGCGTGGCGGCTCCTCCGCGCTGTGTCTTCTTTGGGTGGGATCCGTGTCCTCGGTGACTCCGACCTTGGATTCATTCGGGTGTGAGTTCTCCCAGCTAGGACCTCGCGGCCCTAGGAGCGGTCACACGCGGCTTGCGACTCGTAATGTCGGTTGCGCTCGATTCGCACCATGAGAATCACCCCGCATCACCGCACGGCCGCCCTGCTCCTCACTGCGTTTGCCGGCGCGCCGGTCTCCGCCGCGCCGGCCGCGGCCCCAGGGCCAGCGGTCTCGATTCGTCCGCCCGCCTCCCCACGAAGTGGGACGCCTCCGCCGGCTCCGTCACACCTGCGACCACCACCGACAACGCGGCGAGGCCGCCATCCGCACCACAATTCTTCAACATTAAATCGAGTACACCTCGACCGTGTTCACGCGACCTTTGATGCGATGCTCACCACGGCAAACCGCCTGCCGTCGCAGCGTATCGGACACTCGCTTAAACGTGTCGGTGGTCATCAGCGTTGAGGTGGCAAGCTCCTTGCTCAGTTGTTCGACCCGTGCCGCGACATTCACCGAGTCGCCAATCACCGAATACTTGGCGCGCGTTCGTGTGCCGATGTTGCCGGCGATCACGGGCCCGGTGTGAATGCCGATCCGCATCCGGAGAGGACTTTCCCCCTGACCGTACCAGAGTTTCGATTCGACCTGTGCCCAATCCTGATTGGCGGCAGCGAGCGCGGCCTGCATCCCGATGGCGCACTGCACCGCAAGTTCCGCGTGATTCGGCAGCGTATCCGGAGCACCGAATACACAAAGGATTCCGTCGCCGGGAAATTCTATCACGCAGCCCTGATGCCGATCAATGACCTCTCCCATCAAGCCGAAAAAGGTGTTCAACATCAGCACCACGTCCGAGGCGGCGAGCTTCTCGCTCAGGGTGGAATAGTTCGCCAGATCAACGAGCATCACCGTCACGATCCGCTCTTCGCCGCCGAGAGCGGCTCCGTCGCTAGAAGCCAAAATCCGCCGAGCGACATCTTCGGAGACGAAACGCCCAAACGTTGCGCGAATGATCTCCCGCTCGCCCAACCCCGCAGCCATCTGGTCGAGATGCCGCCCGAGGATGCCAAATTCATCGTCGCGATCGATCTGCACACGTGTTCCGAGCCTTCCGGCGGCGATTTCCGTGGTGGCGGCGGTGATTTGCCCGAGTGGCTTGCGAACGCTGCGCCCGACGATCAACGCCAGCAGGCCGATACAGATCCCAGCAAAACCAAACACCCCACAGGTGAGCCCCAGAATATCGGATTTCAGCTTGGCCACGTCACCCTCCGAGACGTCGACCCCGACGACGGCGATGGCCGTTCCCGCAGCCGTCCGGATCGGCGCGTATCCGGACAGAACCGTGCCCCACTTGTCGGTCACGAACTCGTCTTCCACGACCGGGCGCAGAAGTCCGTTCATGATTTTCGGGGCCTGTCGGGCGTCGTAATCTTCACCGACCGCCGCCGGGGCTGAGCGTCCCGGAGTAACAAAATCCGCCGCGAAGGAGAGCATATTCGGCCGGTTCGTCGTCCGCAGCACGTAAATGCTCACGAGCTGGGGTTCCCCAGCCGCGAAGCGTCGGAAGAGATCGATGAGCTCACGGTATTCCGATTTTTCGCGGTCGGCGGCGACGTTCAGCGCCAACACGGCCTCTGCCCGAATCTGATGCGACAAGGTCGTCGCCGCCATGCGCAGGCGGCTTTGGAGCGCATGCAACTGATTCTTAACCCCCACCTGATAAAATGCGACGCCCATGAGCGCGAGGATGAAGAACACTACACCGGCATACAGCACGGACATCCGCACATGAAAGCGCCGCCAATAGGACAGCCGCCCAGCCGCCAGCATCGGAGCCGAGCTACTCCCGGCAGGTTGGACCCCAGGCGACAAGGCTGGCTTGAGGGGAGGAGCCATTGGTGTCATATTGAAACGTTTGTGGTTTCGGTTTTCCGATACGCAAGGAGTATCACGACACTCATCACGTTCCGCAGCTCACCGGATCCATTCCCGTTCGCCGGATCACGCGAGCGGCACACGCCTCACGTCGCCTGAGAGCGGGGCAGTCGCTGCATTTTTGGCCCTCAGACATGGGAAGGAAAACCCAGGCTATGATTAACAGTGGCGAAGGGCTGAAATCGAAACCTCCTCGCAACGCGGGCGGCGCCCCGAGCACCAAAACAGACCACGTTTAAACCCGACGTGTGCCCCTCAAACGATGGGGCTTGCCCCATGGGTGCCGACCAACATCAGGCGCCTGGGCCATTTCCCGCCGTTATTGCATAAATTTGTTTCAGGCGGTGCACGAGTGTGCCGATAAACCCGCAGGCACTATCGGACAATCCACTCACAGGGACCACCTCACACTCAATGAATCACCGCGAATCACCGCCACTGGCGGCGGGTGCGCGCCGGGCCTTGCGCAGCTTATCGCTGCTGCTCGTCCCGGCTCTCGCACCCGCGACAGCACCGGCCATGCCTCGACCGCGCCACGCCTTCGGGCAGGGCGTCGGCGAACATGGAGGCGAATCCCTACCCTACCTGGCCATGGCAGGCGCTCCTCCGTTGCGCTTCGAAAAAAGCACGCCACCGCCCGATCTCGTGGCGCGGCCAGCGGCAGCTGCGCCACCCCTGGCGAGTCGAAGGCTTACCGAGACTTCCGTCGCGCTGGCCGAACGCTGCTGCCGACCGCTCGACCGCTGCGACAACGCGCGGGCGCGGGTCCGGTCACCGCGCTCCCAGCGGTCGCTGCGGTCACCTCGCCGCCTCTGCCCAAACCCACGGCTCGAGCCATTTTCCCGGACGACACGCGTCCCACGGTTCGACCGGAAGACTTTCTCCCGTATTTTCAAACCCCCGAATCAGCCCGGTCGGCGAATGAGGTCAACGTGATCATGCCCGCCAACTTGGTCACATCGCCCGCACCCGCCACTCTCCAGCCGAGCACCGCGACCTTCACTCTGCCCTAGCAACTCGACGAGTCGCTCTCCGCGCCCTCCCCGCCGCTGCAGCGCACGATCCCGAGGCCCGCGCTCACCTCGAAAACACCCGCGGACGCATTCTCCAAATTCTCCAGCTCGGCAAAGAGAACGAACAGCTCCTCTTGCGGTGCAGCCTCACCAGCACCCGCGCGACGCCGTCCGCCGCCCCCGCCGCTTCGGAGACATGCTTCAGAAAATCTACGCGCGCTGCTCGTGAGACGTGCGTCGACCGAACCGGGCTCGGTCGCAGGTTCAAAACGTATTTCAGGTTACTCGCTTTCGGTGGGTTGGCTTTCTGGCTTGGGGTACCCCAAGCCTCCCGTGCCGGTGGGCTTACCGCGACCCCGACCAGGCCGCGATTGTTCTCAAGGAAAGAAATGATCGCCGCGCCGCAGGCACCGCTGAAACTCAATGCGGCAGGGCCTCGATCGTGGTCTTTAATGTGGCGTATTCCGCGCCCGTAATCTCCTTGAACCCGAGCCGGCGCGCGCCGAGCAAAATCGGTTCCAACGGCAGGTCATGGTTCGCGCTGCGCAAGGATTCATGCAGGCCCCAAAAACGCCCTGCACCGGAATAAACGCGCAAGGTCCATGGCTCCATCGCCACCCGGCTCTCAAACATCGCCACCATGCTCCCGCGGATATAAAGACCCGTGCCGGCCCACTCCTCCGATAACCGCGGAAAATTATGAACGCCGCCGCTGGTCTGGCCGTTGGCCACCGACGCGGGCGGACCGTCTACCCCGGTTATCCCGGACGCATTATGATTCGTCGGGACGACCCCCATGAGCATGCAGGTGGAAATTTCCGTCGTCGTCGGGCTGAACTTTGTGTTGCGAGCCGTCCCGCCGCCCGCGACTTTATTTCCAAGGAAAGGCAGCGCGGCCGCCTTAAACGAGGTGTCGACCCCATCCGCGGCATTGGTTGTGCTCGGTTGCGTCGTCGCCCACGACGAAGTCCACGAGGTCCGCACGCGGTGCGCGCTCAGGGAGTCAGACCAACCACTGACCTGCGTATACGGCGTGGTGGAACTAGTGTAGACCGGCGCGGATAGAATGGTGATTGCGTCCGCCATGACCGACGTCAGCCTCTCAGCGGTGCTCATCACCGCGGTCGTGTCCGGATAGCGGGCGCTGAAACCGCCGGGGTTACTTGCGTCACTCGCCGTGGAGTTGATCGTTCCGTCCGCATTAAAGTGTCCGACAATATAAGCGGCATCGTTGGTCGCAAAATTCATACCGGTCATGCTCGGGAAAGTGGTCCCATCGAGAGAAACGATTTTGCCGCGCCCGTTCCACAAACGAACCCCGGAATCGATGCGCGGCGTCTTAGGGTAGGCGGTCGGCGCGGCCACTCGCGAGCGCACCTCGGCGTCGACCGAGTGAATATACACGGTGACCCCGTCAAACCAAGGCTTCGTCGACGACGTGCTGGCGAGATCGCTCGCACCGACGGCAAAAACACCGGGGTTGGTGGCAATATTCGCGTCGGCGGGATTGGCCGGCGCAAAATACATGCGGTAGGGATCAGGCGCCGGCAGCGTGGTCGCCGTCGGGAACGTGGTGAACGGAGCCGCACCCAAACCCAATCCACAGGCAACCGGAGCCGTGGTGGTCGCTGGGTTATAGATTGAACTCGTCCAATTGCCTGCATTGGGCGGACCGGGATGATAGACGAGGGCGGTGGTGTCCGACGCCACGTAGCTGCCACTAGCTCCTGACATGGTCCGCTCCACCGCCATGCGGAATCGGGTGAAGTCAAAGTCGATCTTAACAATCGGCCTTGGTGTGTAAGGATTCGAAGCACGAAAACTGCCGGTGGACAACTGCGAGCTGGCACCCGTGTTGTTCGTGGCGCGACGGAGATCGTAGAAGTAAGCGTCGGAGAAGCTGGTCATGGTCGGTGCTGCGTCCCCGGTGTAGCCCGTGCCAGCGAGGTCCACTCCCTTGCCTTGGATCGTCCGCAGCACTTGGTTGTGCCCGATGGACGTGAGCGTGGTATAGCGATTCGGAAGATTGTTCACGTTCGCATTTAACGTGCCGTAGCTGGGCTGACCGGGCAAGAGGACTTCGGAGAGGGTGTGCGACAGGTCTGCATTCACCGTATTCAGCCAGCAGCGGTAAGATTGGCCGCGCATCGTTACAGCGGTTCCGTTGGGCAAGTAGCCGGTGCGCTCGAGCAAATCCGGATTCACCACGATATAGAGTCCGCTCTTACGCGCGATCTTAGTTTCCTTGAGTCCGGCTGTATCCGCCGCATTCGGCCGCTCGATCACTTGTCGTCCGTTGTTGCGGTCGTCCTCTCCTGGCGTCGAAGCAAGGTCGACGTCCGAATAGTTCGAAACGGAGGGCAAAACCAAGGGGGTGACCCCGTGCACACTCGTGCGGAGGTTGAGGCCGTAGCTGGTGGTCGCGAAGACCTTGAAGTTATTCTGGGTCGTGGTGGTTTCAGCCGCGCCACCATACTTGTGATCGCGCCACACCCCCGTGCCACTCTTGATGTCGGTGACCGCGCCCGTCGAGGAGTGCCGAAAGCGGAGCGGCCCTGTGCCACCGGGACCGGGATCCGCGTGTCCCACATTGTTGATTATCGTGCCCTTCCGGGCCGTATCCGCATAATACCCCTTGGACGCCGAGACTCGTTCCGCGAACTGGATGGTATTCGCAAAACCCGTCTGGGACCGCGCACTGAGTTCGCCATTACAATGCACCGGGCCGGCAATCACCATGTCCGCCCCCGGCCCGAATTCCATGTCCATATTGTAGAATACCGCGAACTGAAACAGCGGGACAAAATCAACCGCGAGATCGTGGCGGCTATAGGAGGAAATCGTGCCGAGCGAACCGTGGCGGGCCCTCGCCTTTGCGATGATGGGTACGGTCGCGGTATTCACCTGCAGGCCAGCATTGGGGTTGCTGGGATCGGTCGCCGGATTGATGAACAGCAGCCCCGTCGATCCCGTCAGCCCGGCGCGCACTTCCATGTCGCTGCCCGAACTGTACGAGGCATCGGCGGCCTGCAATACACTGACGGGCGGAAGCTTGATTTCGTTAGTGCCCGTGAGGAACGCGATCGGGTTCGCGCTCCGCAGACGATACAACTTCGTCGTGATCTGCTCCGCGGCGTAAACCGAAATACTCTCGGACATATTTTTCGCGCAGAGGATGACTCGGTTGCGCTCATTGCCTCGACGCTCGGTGATCGTGTAGCGCAGCATGCTGGCCGTCAAAATCGCCATCATCGCGGTCAGGAAAACGACGGTGACCAAGGCCGAACCTCGGCGCTGTTTAACGAGGGAAAGGAGCGATTTCATGGCGTTATCTCCGGGGGGAAATGGTATAATTGAAGCTGCTGCTCGAAAGCAGATTATTCACGGTGCTGCCGTTGATGAACTCCAAGTTGATGGAGACAAATCCGTTGGTCACCGAGGCGTCGGGCGACTCGCTGCTGAAGGCCGGATAGCGATCCCCTGCGGCATACGGCGTATAGGGGGAGGGCACTTTCCGCCCTACCGTGCGGGCCGAAATCAACCGACTGCCGGCCAGCGTCGGACTGCTGTTCAGGTTGATGAGATTCAGCTCGGTGGTGACATTCGAATGGCCATTGGACGCGCGAGACGTGCCTTCACCCCAATCCGCCGTCTCGTAGTAACGAAGCGCGACCTCGCCATTTCGCCCCACCTGCACGCCGCCGACGATCAACGACTGCGCGGTCACCACCCGATAATAAATCCGAATCTGCCGAATATCCGTCGTGCGAAATTGGGACGTCCTCGTCACGAGCACCAAACAATCACCTTGGGCAACCCACTTGTCATAGTCATTGTCGGCCGCATCGTTGATCTGGGTCATGAAAGCCGGATCGGCCGTGAGGTCGATATTGCCATCCAACTTCGTGTAATAGCCGAAGAGGTAAAAATACGTCTGGTCAGCTGAATCTGTGGGTGAACTCGGGTTCGGGTAGGTGCCCAAGATTGTGATACAGGGCGACCTCCATCGCCCGGTAGGTGCGAAAGCCATAGGAGCGTCTGGTGACCACGCGGATTTTATTGTTCAGACC
>SYGN01000333.1 GCA_005799525.1 Opitutaceae bacterium
CAATAATCTCGAGTTCGATCACGCGGATATCTTTAGAGATCTCATCGATGTGCAGCGGACCTTTATACATTTTTCCCGCATCGCGCCCCGGAACGGATTCATTGTGCTGAATGGTGATGACCCCCACCTCCAAGCTCTCGGGGCGATGGGCTGGACCCAAGTCGTCCGCGTGGGCGTCGGGGCAGGCTGTGACGCGCGGATCGTCGATTTTTCCGAGTCGGCCGCCGGCGCGCAGTTCACCCTGTTCTGGCGTGGACAGGTGTGGGCACACGTGAAATGGTTTCAGCCGGGGATGTTCAACGCGCGCAACGCCGCCATGGCGGCGACGGCAGCGGGGCTCGCACTCGACGCAGGAAATCCGACGAGCCTGAGTCTCGCACCCCTCGCGAAGTTCCGCGGAGTGAAGCGCCGGCAGGAGATTCTTTGGTCGACGAAGACACTGACGGTCATCGAGGATTTCGGTCACCACCCCACGGCCTTGGCG
The DNA here is from genome assembly GCA_005799525.1 of Opitutaceae bacterium. GTDB lineage: Bacteria > Verrucomicrobiota > Verrucomicrobiia > Opitutales > Opitutaceae > GAS368. Next base: position 485 of record SYGN01000333.1, read on the forward strand.
GAGACGCTCCAGTCGTTCCGAGCGCGTTTTCCCGGTGCGATCCTGACGGCGGTATTTGAACCGCGCAGCAACACTGCGCGGGTCAAGACGCTCCAGACGGCCTTCATACGGGCCCTCGCGTTGGCGGATGAAATTTACATCGGCGCCATTGACCGACCGGAGAAACTCCGAGAAGAAGAGCGCTTGGATCCCGCGGCCATCGTGCAACAACTCGCAGCGCAGGGCTTGGCGGGCTATTACTCCCCGAGCAATCCGGCGCTATTGGCGACGCTCGTGGCGAATACCTTGAAGGCAGATCAAAACGGAGCGAGCAAACCGAGGTTGGTGGCGTTTTTTACCAACGGATCGTTCGACGGCATTATCAGCGGATTTGTCGCCGCAGCGAAAGCTACCGCGAGCTAGATCTGCGCGGCCCTATTCGTGACTGATGTCACGGCGCGTTCAAAATGAACGAATTACAGCCTTTTGTAAGAGCCTGCTTGCGGGCGATTCAGGACGTAAAAATCGCCTGTGGGCAGGCGCCTGCCCCTCGGCCGGTTAAGCTCATCGTGAACGCAACGTGGAATCAGGCCGGCCTCAGCCAAACGATGCAGGGTCGGGCCGGCGCCGGCCGACGTGCCGATCTCCGAGGGAAAAACACGGCGGGTGGCGGCAAGCGCCCGCCCTCCCGCGATCAGATGCCGTGAGCTCGGGGAATCAGCGGGCTACTGCGCCTGCTTCGCGATTTTGCGCGTCACCGGTTCTTGTCCGGCCGGGAGCGCCAGCAGATCGTAGTCTTCGTAGCCGGTGATTTTTACGTCCACGAATGCTCCGACGGACAAAGTAAGGGGTACGTAGATACGTCCGTCGATATCGGGGGCGTCGGCCTCGCCGCGGGCGACGCCGGGCTCTTCGATGAGCGCCTTGAGGGTGCGGCCGGTGAAATTTTTGCTCACGGCGGCGGCGATTTCCTTTTGGAGTTTCATCACACGGTGCCAGCGGGCCTCCTTTACCTTAGGTGGGATTTGATTTTCCATCTTCGCGCCGCGCGTACCCTCTTCCTGCGAATAGCGGAAGACACCGAGGCGCTCAAACTTTGTTTCGCGGATGAACGCGCAGAGCTCATCGACGTCCGCCTCGGTTTCATTGGGGAACCCGACGATGAAGGTGGTGCGGATGGCGATGCCCGGAATTCCGGCGCGGATGCGCTTAAGAAGATCGCGAATGTAGGCGGAGGACGTTTCGCGCTGCATCTGGCCCAGCATGTGATCGCTGATGTGCTGGAGCGGAATATCGATGTAGCGGGCGACCTTTGGGCACTCGGCAATCGTCTTGATGAGTTCGTCGCTCCAGTGCGCCGGATGGGTGTAGAGCAACCGGATCCAGAAATCTCCCTCGATGGCATTGAGCTCGCGGAGGAGGGTGGTGAGGGCGGAGCCGCGGGAAGAGTCGACCGGCGTGCGCGGGTTCGGACGCTGTTCCCAAGTGTCCATGCCGAAGAACGTCGTGTCTTGGGAAATCAGATTCAGCTCCTTGACGCCTTCTTTCACCAGTTGGCGCGCTTCGGCGACGACGCTCTCGATGGTGCGGCTACGGTGGCGGCCGCGGATCTGCGGGATGATGCAAAACGTGCACGGGTGATTGCAGCCCTCGGCGATTTTAATGTAGGCGAAATGTTTTGGCGTGAGCCGGAAACGCGGCGTGTCGTAGTCGGGGATGTAGGTCGACTTGCCCTCAATGAACGTCAGCGGACCGGCTTTCGCCGAGCGCTCCTGCGCGAAGAGGCCCTCGATGATCGGGGCCACTTTGGTGACCTGATCGAGCCCGATAAACGCGTCGACTTCATCATGCAGCGACGTCGAAAGATCTTTGGAGAATCGCTGCGACATGCAGCCGGCAACGATGAGCTTTTGCTCCTTGCGGCGTTTCGTCATACCCCGGTTCTGGTGAACTTCGAGGATGTGCCCGATGGACTCCTCTTTGGATGAGTCGATGAACGAGCAAGTGTTGACGATCACGACGTCGGCCTGCTCGGCGTCAGGAATGACGGTCATGCCGGCCTGATGCAGGTGGCCGATCATGATTTCAGAATCGACGAGATTCTTGGCGCAACCGAGGGAGATGAGACTGACTTTGAGCATGGCGAGACGAGGGACGGACGGCAGCGACGAATGAAAAAACCGCGGCCGGAAGACCGCGGTTAAAGGGACGCTTGAGCCGGGTGACGTCTACTTCTTCTTGGCGGCGAGCTTAGCGCGGGCCTTCTTGCGCTTGAGGTACGAGGCGCGGCGTTTACGTTTGATGTGTTTGTTCAGTTGTTGACCCATGATGTTGTGAAGTGTGAAAAAGTCGATGTTTCAGAGCGCAAGGGGCGAGTCAAGCACCGCGCTGGACCTTGGGCAGGTGCGCAAAACTTCGCGTTTCGTTTTTCGACGCGACGCGGGCTGAGATTGACCGACGAGGGGTTGTTTGCGTCTATCCGGCGCTTCGCTATCGCCCCTGTAACCATGACCATCCCCGTCCTCCCTTGTGCAGTCCGCGTCTCCCTGCTGCTCGCGCTCACGCTCCCCGCCATTGCGTTCGCGGCTGACACGCCGAAGAGCGCGCAGAAAAATACCAAA